>NZ_JARAMH010000030.1:0-26134 GCF_029524215.1 Kocuria oceani
CGTCGACGCCTTGCGCAGCGCTGTCGCGAGGCGAGGACAGACCGCCGGCTGCATCCTGCACACCGACCGCGGATCTCAAGGCGGATTCAACCGGTCGTCGCAACACCTTCCTGGATTCGGAGGTGTTCGACGATGGCGACGGCGGACTGGAGCAAGAAAACCAGCGATGTGCCCGAGGGCGCGCGTCGGCAATGGCGCGCAGATCGGGCGCTGCGCCCACCGATGCGCTCACCCGGGCGACCTGATCCCTCACGGGCGGTGCAGCGCCAGTTCTGGAGATTGATCGCCACGGGCGTCACAACCGTCGAGGCATCGTTGGCGGTCGGTGTGTCGTGGCCGGTCGGAACTCGCTGGTTTCGCCACGCTGGCGGCATGCCGCCGATCTCATTGGCTGAACCCACCGGGCGCTACTTGTCCTTCGAGGAACGCGAGGAGATCGCGCTGCTGCGCGCCAGACAGATTGGCGTGCGTGAGATCGCGCGCAGGATCGGGCGTGACCCCTCAACGATCTCTCGCGAGCTGCGCCGCAACGCGGCTACGCGGGGCGGGAAGGCGGAGTACCGGGCGCTGGTGGCGCAGTGGAAGGCCCAGCAGGCGGCCAAGCGCCCGAAGACCGCGAAGCTGGCGACCGATGACCGGTTGCGGGAGTACGTGCAGGAGCGTCTGGCCGGCACCGTCCGCAGGCCCGACGGCACGGTCATCGTCGGGCCGCAGCCGCCGGTATGGAAGGGGCTGAACAAGCCGCACCGGCAAGACCGGCGGTGGGCGATCGCGTGGAGTCCGGAGCAGATCTCGCACCGGTTGAAGCTTGACTTCCCGGATGATGAATCCATGCGCATCAGCCACGAGGCGATCTACCAGGCGCTGTTCATCCAGGGCCGTGGCGCGCTCGAACGCGAGCTCGTCACCTGCCTACGCACAGGCCGCGCCCTTCGACAGCCACGAGCTCGAGCGCAGAACCGACCCCAAGGGCATGTCACCGCGGATGTCGTCTTCTCCCAGCGTCCCGCTGAAGCTGCCGACCGCGCTGTGCCCGGCCACTGGGAGGGGGATCTGATCATCGGCACCGGTCGGTCAGCGATCGGCACGCTCGTGGAACGCAAGAGCCGCTCGACCCTGCTGGTGCACCTTCCCCGCTCGGAGGGCTGGGGCGAGGCCCCGCCGGTCAAGAACGGTCCCGCGCTGGGTGGCTACGGCGCCGCGGCGATGAACGCCGCGCTCATCGCGTCGATGATCAAGCTCCCCGAGCAACTTCGCAAGACGCTCACCTGGGACCGCGGCAAGGAGCTCTCCGGCCACGCCCAGTTCGCCCTCGAGACGGGCACGAAAGTGTTCTTCGCCGACCCGCACTCGCCCTGGCAGCGTCCGACGAACGAGAACACCAACGGGCTGCTGCGCCAGTACTTCCCCAAAGGCACGGACCTCTCACGCTGGTCCGCCGAAGACCTCGAAGCAGTAGCCCTTGCTCTCAACAACAGACCCCGAAAAAGCCTCGACTGGAAGACTCCCGCGGAAGTCTTCGAGGACCAGCTACGCTCTGATCACCAACCCGGTGTTGCAACGACCGGTTGAACCCAGGCAATTCAGATCCAGGAAGTTCGTCCGGGCTCTGCACGGACACGACATGGTCGGCTCGATGGGCCGCGTCGGCGCCGCCGGCGACAACGCGGCCATGGAGAGCTTCTTCGCACTACTGCAGAAGAACGTCCTGGACCGCCGTCGCTGGGCCACTCGCCAGGAGCTGCGGATGGCGATCGTGGTCTGGATCGAACGCACCTATCACCGGAGGCGACGCCAAGCCGCGCTCGGGAGATTGACCCCCATCGAGTACGAGACCATCATGACCACACCAGCCCTTCAGGCTGCCTGACCCAACCTGTCACCTATCGGTGCATCAGTCCCATTCTCCCGACGGTCTGCCGCTGACTCACGTGAGTCGTCGAGCCAAGCCTGCACGCCGACTGTGAACAAAGCGACGACCAACCCCGAGATCACTCCGGCTGAGACCTCTCGCCAGCGAACGACCCTTCCGGATCTGCCTGCGTCTGTGGCCGGGGTCGATGAGACCCACGGTGGGTGGTGCTCGGTCATGCTGTTCAGGGTAAAGCTCGGGCAGGACGTCCCGTGCATGATCTTGGGCGAGCTCCGTGCACATGGGCGGCGCCAATGCAACCGATCTCTTTTGAAGAATTCAATGATCACCGCCGCCAACGAGGGTGCCGGTTCGTAGCGCGGACCGAGCCTGAGGGACCGACCGGAGCCGGTTGCAAAATAGACATCCCGACTCGAAGGCCCATCTTCGTGGCTGGAGTTACTCCGATCCAGAATCAGATGGTGGTGTTAGTGTCTGCGCGATCAGATCCAGCAAATGATCAAGCAACAGGTCGAGAGCAGACCAATCCTGAGTCGCCATGGAGTGTGGATCTTTGGTGGCGACGGTTACTTTCTGGCGGAACTTTCGCTGGACTGAACCCTTATCGAGAAGTTCTCCCTGATAGGCGCCCAGCGATCGGACATACCCCGTCCACTGCACGGGGACCAATGATTCATTGACGGTAAGAGCGTCCGTACCGAGGAACAGTTCGATGGAAGAAGCAAGTCCATTGATATCCATAGGCTGCTGCCCGTGCGGACCAATAGTCGGGTAGTTGGTTGCCGTATCAAGGTCTGGCAGACAGGTGACTCGGATGTTAGAAGGCAATGAGTCTTCGTCAACGGACCGCAGTACATCCCGCGCAGCCGCATCGTTGTCGAAGAGCGCGACCACCCTGTTAGGAATGCCAGCCGCTACGAATGCACGGAGAGTCTGCCGAAGCGCTGAAGCGCCTCCTTCATTTTTGTGGCTAAAGTCAGGGAAGCGGATAAACTTCATCAGATGTGGGCGACGAAGCCGTAGCGCTGCGTTTAAAACTTCTATGTCGAAGCGCCCCTCCGCAAGGACCACAGGTGGCAGGAGACCTTCACTGCTATCCAAAGCCACACGGCGTCCAACGGTCTGAGGATCAATCGAAGGCTCAAGCCACCCGCCTTCAATCAAGTCAGCAAGGTCAAGTGTGATCAGAGCATCGTCAGGAAGTGTCTCCAGTACCGCACGTAGCGGGTATCGGGGATCAAAATCCTCCCATACGGCCATGAGGTGAGATGCAGTTCCCAGCGATTCTCGACGCCCAAACCTGTCGACCGAATCACCACGCACTATGCCTAGTCGGAGCTGGGTCAGCCACGAGTCCCATGTGATTTGCCTCAGGTACTCGATCTCTCGTTCATACTCGGTAAAGTCGTCCGAATCCGAGAACATATCCCTGAGCCCCTCGAGGATCTCAGCCTCCGACTCCACCAGTCGCTGGAGCTGCGCCGCCACTACAGCCAGCGAGACCCCAACTAGATCAAGACGATCGCGCAAAACTCTTGCAGAGACTTGGAAGCCGACCACTTGGGCATCCTCGATTGGCACGTCCCCCGGCATGAAAGTCAAGGCGTCCCGCCCATGGATTTCGATCCAGTCATCCTCCGTGAAGAGCATGTAGAAAAACTCATCCACGCCGTTCCGGAACCAACAGATTGAGCGCCCGTCGTCGAGATACGCCGCTGCATAGCTACTCACCAACGAAAGTATGCCAAACGTAGTCCCAGGATTCTTCCGTACATGCGCGCAGGCTCACTTCTGATCGCGCGCTGCGCTCTGGGCCGCAACCCCATATGGATTGACACCGCGACTTGGTGGCCATCGGGTGGACAGTCAGAGAAAGATGGAGTCTCCGGGGCCGATGCCCTGCACGATTTCGCGCGTCAGATCCTCGCCCCAGCCATGTCCTTGTGCTCGCCGCGTAGCTGTCGGGACCCGGCAGCTCGCTTGGCCCGAGACAGCGGGCGCAACTGAGCTGTGGTGCCCGAAGGCATCCGGTTCTTTCGCGTCCGGTTTGACATGTTCAGCGACCGTGCGCGGGCCAACAGACGTGGTCATGCAGGCATGGTCAGTCGATTCGATGAGGGCGAGCAACGACCAATCAGGTCTTGATACTGAGTATTAGGGATGCTTGTCGGAGACTTAAAATGACTGCTTACCCTGTTGCCGGGAGGAACCGACTTTTCATATCCGACAGGTCCGACCACTCCTTCAACTACGTTGATTACCCCGTGACCAAAGGGAAGGGTGGAACTGCGCGCCAGCGAGGCGGCTTTTCCCCTAAAGTTTTAGCGGTCTGCTCACATAAAATTTCAGCACCATGTCGAAGAATTCGGGCACAGTTGATGGCTCCATGAAGTGTCAGGGAGTGTCGATTATTTTGCTGTTCCCTCAATACATGGTTTGCGGGAACATGAAAACCGCGCTGGCCCATTGGGCTGGGCCATGATTCTGACAGGTAACCCCTGGTCAGCCCGTGTGCCAGGGAGTGGCGGACCTGCAGCCATCCTTCAGCGTCGGTAAGTACATCGCTCCATGGTTTGTTTACGGTCCGCCACCAATTGGAATTTGAAGAGAGCTCAGGGGGCTGGTATAACTCTAGTGTGTAGTTATCGGACCATGTGGTCTCAAACCAGGATCCAAGTTGCTTAACCAGATTTTTTTCAAAGTCACCCAATGACGGGGCATTGGTGTGAGCAAGCTTCACAATTTGAGCAAAGCTCAAATTTCTTTTGGCCCCTGTAACTGCAATGAACTCCTCCACAAAACCTTCAAACGCCGAAACAGATGTAAGCACGATTGCGGGCGCAAGGGACATTTCAGCTTGCGTGGGGCGATGCTTGTTTCTGTTATGCAAGCTCGTAAGACCGTGTGGCACAGCCAGACTTTTTGCATAGCGATCGACAGTGGATTGAAGGCTGGGGGCGTGAACCATCCGTCCAGCCTATCTGTTGTTTTAGTTCCAGTAGTCGGTAAGCTTCGGCCCTCTGCTCCAAAGACGCAAATAGTACGCCCCCAAGCCTCGGCGAGCACCCTGTCACTTAGCGCAGTCGGTGGACGCACCTCGCGGCGGATGCACATCACGATCTGGACGCAGGAAACCAGCGAGGGTTGATGCCCGTACGCCCTGCCTGCGGAGGGATGACCGTACAGGCACGACATGTGCATCACGATGTCCACAGGCAACCACGAACTCAGATGGTCGTCGCCCGCGGCAGCTCCCGGATCCGCCGGTAGAGCGTCGCCCGCGACATGCCGAGGTCCTTGGCCACTTGGGTGGCCGGCTCTCCACCGTCGATCAGGCGTAGGGCGTTGCGGATCTGGGAGTCGGTGAAGGTCTGCCGCCGCCCGCCGAGGTCCTTGCCGGCCGCCCTCCGCTTGGCCACCGAGTCGGTGATCCGCTCCCGTTTAATCTCCAGCTCCATCTGCGCCAGCGCGGCCATGACAGTGAAGACCATCGAACCCATCGGGGTGGCGGTGTCCACGTCTCCCCCACCGAGGTTGAGCACCCGCAGCCCGGCGCCTCTGCCCCGCAGCGCTTCGGCGAAGGTCAGCATGTTCTGCGTCGACCGACCCAGACGGTCCAGCGTGGTGATCACCAAGGTGTCGCCACGTTCCAGGGCCGCCACCGCACGGTCGAATTGCGGACGCGATGCACGACTTCCAGACACTCCACTGTCAACGTAAACGTCATCGCGTCGCACGCCGACGCCCAGGAGGTCAGACACTTGGCGGTCTGCATCCTGCTGCCGCGTCGACACTCGCGCATAGCCGATCAACTTCCCCACGTCCACCCCATCCGTCTCGCAACTAACGTTGAGTAGCCGATTCTAGAGGAATGGATAAAGCACAAGGATGCGAGACAGGCCGAACCGCGGAAACATGCGGCCGCAAATTTCCCGGACGAGACGTCTCGCATCCCTTGTCCTACGAGTCACCGTTCCGTTGAGCCCCATCACCACAGGAGGCCAGCGGAGCGAGGGTCACGGCCGCTCCGGCCCCCTGGGCGGGCGCACGAAGGTCGTATACCAGTGGCGGAAGTACGAGCTTTCTTCACACCGGAATTCGCCAGTTGAGCGTCCTCTGCCCCCGCCCGGCGGATACGGGATTGCCTGCTTGCCGGTTGATGTGCATGTCAGTGGGAGGTCCGGATCGCGGTCCTGCCCGTCGCATAGCGCAGGCTCTCGACGGCGACGAGGGCGGCGACGACCACGACGATCAGTGCGAGGGCGGCCAGCGGTGCGATGTGGACGGCAACCGGTATGAGCACCAGCAGCAGCGTGGCGGCACCGAGGCGCCACGTCTTCCACTCACCGCCCACACGGCGCCAGAAGGCCGTATTGCCCAGCAGGTACAGCGCCGTTCCGCCGAAGAGGGCAGTGGCACCCAGGGCGCCGAAGCCCTCCGTGTCCTCCACGTGGGCCAGGACGTCCTCCACCCCCAGTGCCGACAGGACGATGCCCGCCACCAGGGGCAGGTGCAGGTAGGTGTAGGCCTCCACTGCGGCGGAGGCGCGGGCCGGCCCTCGCAGTGCGGCGAAGCGGTGCTCGGCGGCGATTGCAGTGACGTCGAAATAGAGCCACCACAGACCCAGGGACAACATGATGCCGGCTGCGGCGCCCAGCAGGATGGGCACGCTGACAGGCTCCTGGGATGCGCCCACGCCGATGGCGACGATGGACTCCCCCAGGGCGAGGATGATGATCAGGCCGAACCGCTCGGTCCAGTGCGCCGCCGAATGCACCCGCCAGTCACCTCGCCGTGAGGTGAGGAAGGTGAGCCCGCAGTCGACGATCAGCCCTGCCATCCAGAACCAGATCTGGGCGGGGCCGTTGACCACCGCTCCGGTGATGATGAGGATCGATCCGAGCACCATCGCGGCGGTCATCTTGGCCAGCTGGCGCCGCAGGGGCTGGTCGTCTCCGGCGGCGTGGGCGTAGAGGGCCACGTGCAGAATGCGGATGACGACGTAGGACACTGCCAGCACCAGCGGGCCGTCGAGTCCGCCCGCGAAATCCGCGAAGGCCTCCGGGATGGCCAGGGCGGCAATGAAGACGGCCACCATCACGGCGGACAGGCCGAACCGCATGAGCCCTTCGTCCACGTGCGTCTGGTTGGCCAGCCACGAGAAGGACACCCACGACCACCACAACAGCCCGAGGATGATCATGCCCTGCAGCACGCCGTGAAAGGAGTGCTCGTGGGCCATGAACCCGGTCACCTGGGTGAAGGCGAACACGAAGACCAGGTCGAAGAACAGCTCGAAGGTGGTGACACGATGAGACTCGTCCGAGACGCGTGCCACCGGCACGATTCTCCGCAGCATAGGCATGCCTCTGAGACTAGAGCCCTCCGTCCCCCACCTCCCAGCAACGGCACACGGACCGGATGCCTCATGCCAGCGGACCGACGCCGCCGAGCAGCCCCCAGCGACGTGGTCGCCGGGGAGCACAGCGCTGTCCGAAGGCGAGGGTTGCCGAGCTCACCGATACAAGCGGCGCGACCTCGACCCGTCGCGACGAGCCCGAGGCACCGGTGGTCGGCGCCCCGGCCTGTAAGTCGATGAGACTGCACCTGCGGCGGCGCCACCCGTCCATGCCGACCGCAGGGCACAGCGGTGCGGGCCGCCATGAGGTGGTGACGGCCTACGCCGCGCCCTCCGAGTCACGACAGGACACGTCCGGATGTGAGAGGTCCCAGAACCAAGGTGCTTTGCACCGCATGGCCCGTACGGCACCCGGACGTCACACCGCTCAACCTGCACACACGATTGCCGACTCAGTGCTTATTTTGAGGAACTAGCATTAAGCTGTTCTCAGGCCGGGAGACCGACGTGGCTCCCGGGCAGACACCGGCGCACGATCCGTCGGCCGCACACAGGAAGTTGGCATGAACACCCCCACCTCCAGGGCCCTTGCAGTCGAGCTGCACCCCCACTCCCCCGCTGGGTGGATGGCCACCTATTACCCCATGGTGGAGACTCCCGCGGGCCGGTGGGCCGAGGTCACCTGGACGCTGCACCAGCGCCTGCTGCCCGACCCCGCCGACGTGCCCGGACCGGCACGGTGGCTGGAGGTGCGCAGCGGCGACCCCACCCACCCCTGCTACGCCCAGCACCGGGCATGGGCGGGGGCACTGGCTGCCGGCTATGCGGCAGCGCTGGCCGCCCACGACGCCGAAGACCTCGAGCAGCCGCTGTCGGCGCAGGACGCGGAGCGCCTGCGGGAAGGCACGATCGTCGTCCCGGCCGGGCAGCTCTCGGAGTGGGTCCTCGACGATCTGCAGGAAGAGACCGCGCCGAGCCACGGGTGATCCCGCGGGCCTCCCTTCGGTCACCTGCGGTAGGACGCCCCGCGGTGGTCCTCGGCCAGCCGCGGGCCGGCCCCGGTCAGGGCCTCGCGCAGCGTCTGCCCGGCGGGAACGCTCCCGGGCTCCGGCAGCAGGCCGCGACGCCGCAGCTCCGGTGAGACCATCGTCGTGAACCGCTCCAGGTCCGCCGGCCGCACGGCCGCCGAGATGTTGAAGCCGTCGACGCCGGCCTCCTCGCGCCACCGCTCGAGCTCGTCCGCCACGGTGCCGGGAGCCCCGGCGATGACGGGCCCGCGGCCGCCGATGGCCACGAACTCGGCCAGATCACGCACCGTCCAGGTCCGGTCCGGGGACAGCGAGGTGAACGCCGCGAGCGCGGACTGGTTGGCGTCGGTGGCCACGTACTCGAGCGGCGCGTCGGGGTCCGCGCCGGCCAGGTCGACCCCGGTCCAGCCGCCGAACAGGGACAGCGCCCCGTCGATGTCCACGTACCGGCGGTACCCGGCCAGCCGGGTCCGGGCCTCGTCGTCGGTCTCGGCGACCACCACCGTGGCCATGGCGAAGGTCTTCACGGCGTCCTCGGCCCGCCCGCGCTCGGCCAGTCCGGCCCGGACGCCGTCGGTCCACCGGCGCACGAGCTGCGGGGTGTTCCCGATGAAGAAGATGGCCTCGGCGTGGTCGACGGCGAACTGCTGGCCGCGCTTGGAGGCGCCGGCCTGGAACAGCAGCGGGGTGCCCTGGGGGCCGGGGTGGGTCAGTGCGTGGCCGGGCACGGAGAACCAGGTGCCCTCGTGGCCGACGGGGTGCGCCAGCTCGGGGTCCACGAAGACCCCGGCGTCGGCGTCGGCCTGGACCGCCCCGGGCTCGAAGGACCCCTCGAGCAGCTTGTACATGACCTCCATGTACTCGTCGGCGCGGTCGTAGCGCTCGTCGTGCGGGATCTGCCGGTCCATGCCCAGGTTCCGGGCGGCGGAGTCCTGGTAGGAGGTCACCACGTTCCACGCCACCCGGCCGCGGGTGAAGTGGTCCAGGGTCGCGAAGGTGCGGGCGAGCAGGTAGGGGGCCTCGTAGGTCACCGAGGCGGTCACGCCGAAGCCGAGCCGCTCGGTCACCGCGGCCATCGCCGGCACCGCGACGAGCGGGTCGAGCAGCGGGTACTGCACTCCCCCGCGGGCGGTGGCCTCGGTGCCGCCGCCGTAGACGTCGTAGATGCCGGGGACGTCCGCCAGGAACAGCGAGGCGAAGCCGCCCTCCTCCAGGGTGCGGGCCAGGGACGTCCAGTACTCGAGCGTGTCGAATCGCGCGACGCCGGCCTCCGGGTGGCGCCACAGCCCCGGTGACTGGTGCACGGGCACCATCATGTCGAAGGCGTTCAGGAGCAGGGGGCGGCTCATACGGTGGTCCTCTCGGTGGTGGTCCCGGCGGTGGTCCCGGTGGTGGGCCCGGCATCGGCGGCTCCGTCGGCCCGGACGGATCCGGTCCTGGGGGAGTCGGTCCGGAGGGGGCCGTCGGAAGCTGGGACGGCCCCGGTCGAGCCGGCTCGGGCGGAGCCGGCGTGCAGGTCGGTGAGCTCGGTGCCGCGCTGCTCGCGGGCGGGGTCCTTCGCGGCCAGGGCGGCGACGACGGAGAGCACGGAGAGTCCGGAGAGGTACCCGGCGATCAGCCACGGGGTGTTCCCGCCGGCGGCGAACAGCAGGGCGGCGATCATCGGCATCAGCCCCCCGCCCAGGACCGTGCCGACCTGGTAGCCGAAGCTCACCCCGGAGTACCGCACGTGCACGGGGAACTGCTCGGCGAACCAGGCCGCCTGCGGCCCGTAGATCGCGTCGTGGACGAGGTTGATGCCGAGCACGACCACGAGCGGCAGCAGGGCGAGCGGGCCGGCGTCGAGGAAGGCGAACAGCACCCAGCCGAAGACGCCGATCGCCGCGTAGGCGGTCACCGAGACGACCTTGCGGCCCACCCGGTCGGACAGCCAGCCCCAGAAGGGGGTGGTGAACAGGCCGATGGCGGAGGCGATCATCACCGCGGTCACGCCGGAGGCGCTGTCCCCGCGCACGTCCCGCAGATAGGTCAGCATGTACACCGTCACCAGGTAGTAGACGGCGTTCTGCGCCAGGCGCAGGCCGATCGTGACCAGCAGCGGGCGGCGGTGGTGGAGCAGCAGCTCCCGCAGGGGGGCGGTGGCCACGTTGCCCGAGGCCCGGTGCTCCAGGAACTCCGGGGCGTCGGCCACGCCGAGGCGGATCCACAGGCCGACCGCCACGAGCAGGGCCGAGAGCAGGAAGGGGATGCGCCAGCCGTAGGCGGCGAACTGCTCCGCGCTCATGACGTGCTGCACGACGAAGAACGCCCCGGTGGCCAGCAGCATGCCGGCCGAGGAGCCGATCTGGGTGAAGGAGCCGAAGAACCCGCGGTGCCGGGCCGGGGAGTGCTCCACGCTCAGCAGCGCGGAGCCGCCCCACTCGGCCCCGGCGGACAGGCCCTGGAGGATGCGCAGGACGACGAGCCCGACGACGGCCCACCAGCCGATCACCTCGTAGGTCGGCAGCAGGCCGATCAGGGTGGAGGCCACGCCCATGAGCAGCAGGGAGGCCACCAGCAGGGCCTTGCGGCCGATCCGGTCGCCCAGGTGGCCGGCGACGATCCCGCCCAGGGGCCGGGCGATCACCCCGACGGCGAGGGTGGCGAAGGAGGCGACGATGCCGCCGAGCTCGGTGGCCATGGGGAAGAACTGGACGTTGAAGACCAGGGCGGCGGCGGTGCCGTAGAGGTAGAAGTCGTACCACTCGATGGTGGTGCCGGCGAAGGCCGAGGCCAGGACGCGCTTCTTGCCGTGGACGACGCTCGTGCGTCCCGCGGCGGCCGCGGTCGGGGCCGGGATCGTGGTCGGGGGCGGGGTGGACATGCGTCAGGCTCCTGGGGTTCGGTCGGCGTCGGTCCCGGCACCGGTCCTGGCGTCGCCGATGGCGTTCAGGCCCTCCGGCAGGGTGCCGTTGATGAGGTAGTCGCCGAGGGCGCGGGCGCGGAAGGCGATCGGGTTGTGGGTGGCCACGGTCTGGGCGTTGCGCCAGTGCCGGTCCAGGCCCTTGGCGGTGGACGTGGCGGAGGCGCCCACGGTGAGGAACAGGTCCTGGGCCGCGCCGAGGGCCAGCTCCGGCACGGTGACCTGGGCGTGCTCCACGGCGATCTCGGACCCGTGCAGCGCCGCCGGGAGGGCGCCGGTGAAGTCCGGCCGGTCGGCGCCGGTGGTGACGGCGGCGGCGATCCCGGCGTCCAGGGCGCGGGCGGCGTGCAGCACGGTGGCCTCGGCGGCGAAGGCCTTGGCGGAGATCCGGCCGGTGGCCTCCTGGATCAGCGGGTCCTCGCGGAACGGCAGGCCGAGCCCGGTGTTGAAGGTCCGCCGGCGGCCGGCGATGGTCTCCACGGCGTCCCGCCGGGCGGCGCGGGCGACGCCGGCCAGCACGGCCAGCAGCACGAGCTGGAAGAAGGCGGCCTCGTGGACGGCCTCCGCGCTGCCGGCGGCGCGGTCCAGCACGGCGTCGTCCGGGACGCGCACGCGGTCGAAGACCGCGGTGCCGGTGCCGGTGAGCTTCTGCCCGA
This sequence comes from Kocuria oceani, assembly GCF_029524215.1. Taxonomy (NCBI): domain Bacteria; kingdom Bacillati; phylum Actinomycetota; class Actinomycetes; order Micrococcales; family Micrococcaceae; genus Kocuria; species Kocuria oceani. Next base: position 11,819 of record NZ_JARAMH010000030.1, read on the forward strand.
AGCCGTCCCAGTCGTCCTCGAGGGTGACCCCCTGGGCGTCCGTGGCGACGACGGCGAAGCGGCGTCCGTCCCGGCCGTCGAGGGCGGCCGAGACGCGGGTGTAGTCGCAGAAGACGGAGCCGGTGGCGTAGAACTTCCGGCCGGTGATCTCCCACCCCTCGGCGGTGCGGCGCAGCACGGTGTTCAGGGTGCCGAGCGCGTTGCCGCCCTTCTCCGTGGAGGCGTTGCCCACGGTGGCCCCGGCCAGCACCCGCGGATACCAGACGTCCTGGAGCTCCCGGGGCAGGAAGCGCAGGGACTCCACGAAGCCGGCGTGGGAGCGGTAGAGGTGGGCGATGTTGGAGTCGGCCTCGGCCAGGTCGACCAGCAGCCGGGTGAAGTCCTCGATGCTGACCCCGGGACCGCCGTGGGCCGCCGGGACGCGCAGGGCGCCGAACCCGGCCCGGTCCAGCCGGCCGACCTCCTCGTAGGGCAGCGCGCGGCGGAGGTCCCGGTCCAGGGAGCCGGCGGCGATCTCCGTGAACAGCGGCCCGAAGCGCTCCTTCAGCCCGGCGTAGTCCACCGGCAGGCCGGCAGGGTCCGTGCCGGCAGGGTCCGTGCCGGCGGGGTCCGTGCCGGCGCCGGGACGGGTGGGAGTCCTCTCGGCCGTGGTGCGGGTCATGCGGTGGTCCTCTCGGTCGCACCGAGGAGGGCCGGCCGTGCGGTCACGCCAGGGGCGGGCCCGGTGGCGGCAGCGCGGGGGCCGACGTCACGGAGCGACTGCAGATCCGGGATCTCCATCGGTTCTGGCCTTAGCACCCTGACCCCTGCGAAGGACGGGTTGCTGCGGCGTCGTCGAGCCAGATCTCTCGGCCGCTCTGAATGGGACGGATGACATCGCACCAGACCGCCGGGGTGCGGAGCCACCCGATGACGGCCGCATGTCGTCGGATGTCATGCTGACGTCACAGACGGTCATGTCCTCCCGGGTGGTGTAGGAATCCGCCGCGGGACCCCGCCCGGCCGGAGAAGGGGAGCGCCGCGCATCCGCTCAGTATCGCGGCCGGTCCGGCTCCACCTGCTCCGCCCAGGCGAGCACCCCGCCCTCGAGGTGGCGGATCCGCTCCTCCCGCCCGGCGTAGAACGGGCGCAGCGCGGCCAGGGCGGTCGCCGAGCGGGCGCCGGCCTTGCAGTGCAGCACGAGGTCCGCGCCGCGCGCCTCCGGCGGCAGGGCGTCCGGCCCCCGGTCCAGCAGCTCCTGGAGCGGCACGGCCACGGCGCCGGGGATCGCCAGGAGCTGCCGTTCCCAGTCCTCCCGCACGTCGACCAGCACGAAGGCCGTCTCTCCGCGCGCCCGCCGCTCCAGCAGCCGGGCCAGCTCGCCCGCCGCGACCGTCTCGGCGGGCTCCGCGCCGCCGGCCGGCGGACGGACGGCCACGGGCTCGGCGACGGCGGTGACCGGGGCGGCGTCCGGGTCCGGGTCCAGGCGCATCTCGCGCCAGGTCATCGCCAGGGCGTCGTGCAGCAGCACCCGCCCGAGCAGGGGCTCGCCGGTGCCGGTGATCAGCTTGACCGCCTCGGTGACCATCACCGCGCCCACGGTGGCGGGGAGCATGCCGAAGACCCCGCCCTCGGCGCAGCTGGGCACCTCCCCGTCCGGCGGCGCCTCGGGGTAGAGGTCCCGGTAGGTGGGCCCGTGGCCGGCCCAGAAGACGCTGACCTGCCCCTCGAAGCGCAGGATGGAGCCCCACACGCAGGGGATCCCGGTCAGGGCGGCGGCGTCGCTGACCACGTAGCGGGTCGCGAAGTTGTCCGCGCCGTCGAGGACGAGGTCGTACTGCCCGAGGATCCGCACGGCGTTGTCCGCCGTGAGCCGGCAGGGATGGGTGCGGACCCGCACGAGCGGGTTGAGGGCGGTCACGGCCTCCGCGGCGGACTCCGCCTTGGGCCGGCCGACGTCGGCGGTGCGGTGCACCACCTGGCGCTGCAGGTTGGAGACCGCCACGACGTCGTCGTCGACGATCCCCAGCGTCCCCACGCCGGCCGCGGCGAGGTACTGCAGGGCCGGGGCGCCCAGTCCGCCCGCGCCGACCACGAGCACCCGGGCGCTGCCGAGCCGGCGCTGGCCGAGCGGGCCGATCCCGGGCAGGGTCAGGTGCCGGGCGTAGCGCTCGAGCTCCGCACGGGTCAGTTCGGGGCCGGGCTCCACGAGCGGGGGCAGCGCGCTCACGGGCGCTCCCCCACGGGCGCCCAGTCCCCGCGCGGGACGTCCGCCGGACCGGCGGACGCACCGGCGGACGGACCGGCGTCGGGCGCGTCCGTGTCGATCCGCCCGGCCATCGGCGAGGACGCCTGGGCGTGCCGGCGGGCCGGGATCCGGCCGGCGCGGGCGGCCAGCCGCCCGGCGGCCACGGCGTGGCGCATCGCGGTGGCCATGGCCACCGGGTCCTGGGCCCGGGTCACGGCGCTGGCCAGCAGCACGGCGTCGCAGCCCAGCTCCATGGCGAGCGCGGCCTCGGAGGCGGTGCCGATGCCGGCGTCGAGGACCACGGGCACCGAGGCACGGGAGGCGATGAGCTCGATGTTGTGCGGGTTGAGGATCCCCAGCCCGGTGCCGATCGGCGCGCCCAGGGGCATCACGGCGGCCGCGCCGAGGTCCTCCAGACGGCGGGCCACGGCCGGGTCGTCGGAGGTGTAGGCGAAGACCCGGAAGCCGCGGGCCACGAGCTGCTCGGTGGCGTCGAGCAGCTCCACCACGTCGGGCAGCAGGGTGTCCTCGTCGGCGATGACCTCCAGCTTGACCCAGTCGGTCTCCAGGGCCTCGCGGCCGAGCTCGGCGGTGAGCAGGGCGTCCCGGGCGGTGTAGCAGCCGGCGGTGTTGGGCAGGATCCGGATGCCGTTGCGCTCGAGCATCGCGAACAGCGAGTCGCCGTGGCCGGGGGCGTAGCGGCGCAGGGCCACGGTGGTCAGCGCGGTGCCGGAGGCGAGCAGGGCCTGCTCCAGGGTGTGCAGCGAGCTGAGCCCGCCGGTGCCCATGATCAGCCGGGAGGACAGCTCGGTGCCGTCGAGCACGATCGGGTCCACGGTGGGCGCGAGGTGGGATGCGGGGTGGGTCATGTCAGCCTCCCTGGACGGCGGTGATGATCTCGACGGCCTGTCCCTCGGCCACGGGGGTGCGGCCCCAGCGGCTGCGCGGGACCACGGCGGCGTCCACCGCCACCGCCACGCCCAGCCGGCGGCCGTCCAGCGGGGCGCCGTCGGGGCCCAGGGGCCGCCCGACGGTCTCGGCCACGAGGTCCACCACGGTGGTGTCCCCGCCGACGACGTGCGGGCGGCCGTTGAGGGTGATGGCGGTCATCGGGTGCTCCTGTTCGGGGTGCGGGACCCGATCGCGAGGTCCACGGAGGGCGCCTCGACCGGGCGGTCGAAGCGGTGCGGGTCGGTGCTGGCCAGGTGTTCGGCGTCGGGGCCCGGATCCGTGCCGGACCGCCCGAGCACCAGCTCCGCGGCGAGGCGGGCGGCCAGCGGGGCGAGCAGGACGCCGTGGCGGAAGTAGCCGGTGGAGACCACGAGACCGGCCGCCGGGTCTCCCCCGGAGCCGCGGACGCGGCCCAGGTACGGGATGTCGTCCGGAGTGCCGGGCCGGGCGCGGGCCATGGCCTCGACCAGCTCGAGGTCGGCGACGCCGGGGACCACGGCCTGGGCGTCGCGCAGCAGCCGGAACACGCCCCCGGCGCTGATCCCGTCGAGGTCGTCCTCGCGGGAGGTCGCCCCGATCACCACCGTCCCGTCGTCGCGGGGCACCAGGTAGACGGGCACGCCGTGGACCACACCGCGGACGGTGCGCTCGAGCAGGGCGGGCGCCCCGGCGGGCGGGCGGGCGCGGAGGATGTCCCCGTGCACCGGGCGCAGCGGCGGCCGCCAGGACCCGGGCAGGCCCTCCAGGTCGCTGAGACCCGTGCCGGGGGCGAGGACCGTCTCCGCCGCCGAGACCATCCCGCCGCCGGCCAGGCGCAGACCCGTCACCGCGCCGTCGGGGCCGTGGCGCAGCCCCGCGGCGCGGTCGTGCACCAGGCGGGCGGGCCCGCCGTCGGCGCCGTCCGTTCCGCGGGGCCCGGACGGTGCGGGGAGCTCGGGGGCGACGAGGGCGGCGAGCAGCCCTGCCACGAGCCGGCGCGGGTCCACCTGGTGGTCGTCGGGAATGCGGTGCACGGCGGACAGCCGCGGGCTCAGGGCCGGCTCCAGGGCCCGGGCCGCGCGCAGCGCAAGCGGCTCCACGGCCAGGCCGTGGCGCCGCTGGAGCTCGCGCAGGTCCGCCAGGGCCTGCCGGTCGGCGGCGTCGACGCCGCACACGAGCGTCTCGGTGGCGCGGTAGCCCACCGAGCCGCCGGCGGCCTCCTCCACGGCGGCCACGAACGCCGGGTAGGCGCCGGCCGAGGCGAGCATCAAAGGATAGAGCGGCTCCTGCTGGTACTGGACCTCGCTCACCGGGGCGAGCATCCCGGCTGCCGCCCGGCTGGCCCCGGCGCCGGGCTCGGGATCCACCACGGCCACCGAGCGGCCGCGGCGGCGCAGCTCCCAGGCCGTGGCCAGGCCGACCACCCCGGCCCCGACCACGGCGACGTCGGCCCGCACGTGCTGGGCGGCGGGCATCGGAACGGGGGGCGCGGATGTCACCGGCATCGTCCTTTCCTACGGCGGCATGACCCGCATCAGGTGTGGCGGTCGGCGCCGAACGCCCTCTCAGCCCCGTGGGGCTCCCGCAGAACCGCTGACCTATCATCAGCGTGTGACCCAGCATACCCAGGACACCGCTGCCCCCGCCGCCTCCGAGCTGCGCATGACGCGCACGGACCGGCTCCTCGCCGCCCGGCTGTACGTGTGCACCGACGCCCGCCGCGCACAGGGCGACCTCGAGGAGTTCCTGCACGCCGTCTGCGCCGGCGGGACGGACATCGTCCAGCTCCGGGACAGGAGCATCGACACCGACGAGGAGATCGCCGCGCTGCGCCTGCTGGGCCGGGTCGCCGCCGAGTACGACACGCTGGTCGCCGTCAACGACCGCGCCGACCTCGCCGCGCTCGTGGGCGCCGACGTCTTCCACGCCGGCCAGCACGACCTCACCCCCGCCCAGGCCCGGCAGCTGCTGGGCCCCGACGTGCTGATCGGACGCTCCACCCACGACCTCGGCCAGGCCCGCGCCGCGCTGGCCGACCCGGACGTGGACTACTTCTGCACCGGGCCCGTGTGGGAGACCCCCACCAAGCCGGGCCGGTCCGCCACCGGCCTTGACTTCGTGCGGGAGGTCGCCGCACTGACCGAGGCCCGGCTGGACGCCGACCAGGCGGCCGCGCCCGTGCCCTGGTTCGCCATCGGCGGCATCGACGAGCAGCGCCTCCCCGAGGTGCTGGCCGCCGGGGCGCGCGGCGCCGTGGTGGTCCGGGCGGTCACCGAGGCCCCGGACCCGCGTCTGGCGGCCGGACAGCTGCGCAGCCTGCTCCCCGCCTGACCCCTTCCCCGCCCGGCACCCTCCCTGCTCGGCACGTCTCCTGCCCGGCCCCCCCGGGCGGGGACGTCCCGAAGGGCACGACGGCCACAACTCCCCACCGGCTCCCCGCCGCCGCACAGCACCGTCTGAGAGCATGGACCTCACGGACGACGACGGAGGAGTGGCCCATGGACCCCGAGCTCGACCCGCAGGTGCGGCACGCGGTGGAGCATCCCGCGCAGACCGCCCGCGGCCCGGAGGACGTGCAGCTGCGCGTCCGGCTGGCCGGCGAGCCCGCCCGGCGAGCGCTGGGCACCCACTGGGAGGAGGGCGCCCCGGAGGACGCCGCCCCGGGCGAGGACCGGCTCGCGGCGGCCGTGCTGCTGGCCACCCTCTTCGGCGACACGTTCTGGCTCGAGCGGGCGGCCCGGCTGCCCGGTGACGTCCCGGGCTGTCCCTCCGCCCCGCCGAGCGGGCTGCTGGAGTTCACCCGCGTGCCCGGCGCCCGGGCGGCCATGGCCTCGGTGCTGGAGCGGCCCCTGCTCACCGGGCTGCTGGAGTGGGGCACGAACCCGCTGCCCGAGCAGCCCCCGCTGATCGTGGCGCAGGCCGCCCGGGACCTCTCGATCCCCGACGACGGGCGCGTCTACCGGGTGGTGCGCCGCCGCGCCGAGCGCTTCCTGGCCCGTGAGTACGACGGCTCGGAGTCGCTGGAGCGGTTCGTGACCCTGCTGACGGAGGCCGAGAAGGGCCACCGCGAGGACGGGCCGGTGCTCTCCGGCGAGACGCTGCCGCCCGCCGCTCCCCCGGCCGCTCCTCCACCGCCGGCAGCCCCGGCGCCGCGGGCACCCGGGGACGGTCCGGCCGGGCCGCCGCCGTCGAACCCCTCGATCGCGGACGCCCCGCAGGCTCCGCAGTGGGGCGTCAGCCCGTCCACGCCCGCTCCGCCGCCGCCCGGGCAGGTCGGCCGGCCCGGGGCTCCCGGGGAGCCGTTCCCGGGCCAGTCCCAGGGCGGGCCGTTCCCCGGTCCGGGCGCGGGCGGCCCCCTGGCGGGGACCGGCGGCCCGGCGGCCGGCGGATGGCCGCCGCGCCCGGCCCACGATCCCGAGGAGGACGACTCCGACAACCTCAAGGCCTGGGGCCTGGTCCTCCTGGCGATCGTGGCGGTGATCGTGGCGCTGATCTTCGTGCTCTGACCGGGACGGCCTCGCGCCCGGCCCCGAGGTGACGGATGCCCCCAAGATACTTGCACGGGAAATATTTTCCGGGGTATCCTTGGGGACATATCAACCTTTGTGGTGCCGACGCCGACGGAGAAGCCCGAGATGCCGATCTTTCCCCAGAACCCCGACCCCCGGAGCCTCACGCCGCGCCCGGCCGACGACCTGCTGTCCGCCGGGACCCGGATGGGCGCCGTGGAGCTGCTCGTGGCCGACCTGGACACGATGCTCGCCTACTACACGGACGCCGTGACCCTCGAGGTCCTCGCCCACGCCGGGGACACGGCCGTGCTGGGTCGTGACGGCCGGACCGTGCTGCGCCTGCGGCAGGTCCGGGAGCTGCCGCCGGCCCGCCGCGGCCAGGCGGGGCTGTTCCACACCGCGGTGCTGTTCGAGGACGAGCCGGCCCTGGCGGCCGCCCTGGCCTCGGTCGCCGCCGTGGCGCCGCGCTCCTTCACCGGCAGCGCCGACCACCTCTACAGCCAGGCGTTCTACTTCGACGACCCCGAGGGCAACGGCGTGGAGCTCTACACCGACCGCCCCCGGGACACCTGGCGGCGGGAGGCCAACGGGCTGCTGACACTGGCGTCCAACCCGCTGGACCCCACCTCGTTCCTGAGCGAGCACCTGCGCGAGCCGGCCGGTGCGCGGCCGGCGGCGCCGCCGGCCACCCTCGGCCACGTGCACCTGCAGGTCGGTGACATCCCACAGGGCCGGCGGTTCTACGTGGACGTGCTGGGCTTCGAGGTGATGAGCGACATCGGCTCGGCCCTGTTCATCGCCGCCGGTGGGTACCACCACCACATCGGGCTCAACACCTGGCACAGCGCCGGGGCGGGCCCGCGGGCGGCCTCCCTGGGCCTGGGGCAGGTCAACATCGACCTGCCCACGGCCGAGGACGTCGCCGCCCTGCAGGCCCGGCTGACCGACCACCGGGTCCCCACCCGGCACGACGGCGCCGTGCTGCGCTTCGAAGACCCCTGGAACACCCTCATCCAGGTGGGCGTCGCCGCATAGGCCCCACGCGGAACGGGACCCGGACGCGGCGGTGGCGCAGGACGCCGGGGATGCGGCCGGCGTCGCCGAGGGGCTGACCACGGGCGAAGTCGGCCCACAGCCGGCGCACCTGCCGGGCGGCGGCATCGATGTCCTCCCACGCGGCGCCGGCGACCAGTCCGGTGCCCGCCCAGGTCGGCTCGTCGCCGAAGAGCAGGGGCAGGTCGACCGTGTGGGCCGCCCCGTACGGGTTGCCCGGGGCCGCCCAGGAGATCACGTAGCGGTGGGCCGTCCCGCCGGCGCGCACGTGCCGGCGGGCGAAGCGGCGGATCGCCCGGGAGTAGACGGACCGGGTCGCCCAGCCGACCACGGCCCGGCGCAGCACCGGCCCCAGCAGCGGCACGCGGGTCCACCGCTGCAGGGCCGGCACCGTGGGCAGGTAGAGCCGCGCCTCCTCGGTGGTGTGGCCGATGAGGACGTCGATGTGCCGGGCCGCCCGGTCCCAGGCCGCGTCGATCTCCTCCTCGGCGGGCAGCGGGTGGTGGCCGTACTGGGTGCCGAAGGGCATCGCCCCCAGCAGCCCGAAGGGCGCCGCGTGCCGCTCCACCTCCGCCTGGGCGGCGACCACGTCGGCGGCGGGCATCCCGGCCGTCACGACCTCCGCCGCAGCGGCCATGGCGGCGTTCATCCGCTCCCGGCCGCGGGCGATGCCCAGCGGCGGGCTCTGGATGACGGCACGGCGGAACAGCGCCTCCGCGCCGGGGACGGCCATGAGGTGGGCCACGGCGTCACCGCCGGCGGACTGGCCGAAGGCGGTCACGTTGTCCGGGTCGCCGCCGAAGGCGGCGATGTTGCGCCGCACCCACCGCAGCGCCTGGAGCTGGTCGAGCAGCCCGAGGTTGGCCGGGCGGGCGTGCCCGGAGCCCAGGTAGCCGAACAGGCCGAGCCGGTAGGTGACCGTCACGACCACCACGCGCTGCTCGGCCACCAGCGGCTTCGGGTCCATGATCGGGGCGTCCCCGGCCCCGGTGGTGTAGGAGCCGCCGTGGATCCAGACCAGCACGGGCAGGCCCTCGCCGGCCCGCGCGTCGCGGGGCAGGGTGACCGAGAGCCGCTGGCAGGCCTCGTCCTGCGGCAGGTCGCCGAGCGCGTCCCCCAGCACCGAGGCGAGGAAGGGCGAGCGGACCTGGGGGCAGGCGGGGGCCGGGCCCGTGGCCGGGAACGGCTCGTCCCGGTCCGGGGCGGGGACGGGAGCGGCGAAGCGGTCGGCGGTGGCGTAGGGGATGCCGCCGGCCCGGACCACGGCGCCGTCGGCCCTGGCGTGGACGGGACCGCAGGGCGGGGTGAACGTGAAGGTGGAGGTGGTCATGCGGTCCTTCCTCTGGGGTCCTGTTCCCGTGGCGGGCCGGAACCCGCGGACCGGCCGGGCGGGGCCGGCCCGCGGGCCCGACGGGTCTGGCGGGGTCAGGCGAACGGCTGCGAGGCCCGGTCCAGGGCCTCGACCTCCTCGGCGGAGAGCGCCAGGCCGGGGGCGGCCATGAGCGCCGGCACCTGGTCGGGCCGGGAGGCCGAGGCGATGGGGGCGGTCACGCCCTTGGCCAGCAGCCAGGCGAGCGCCACCGTCGTCGGCTCGGCCCCGCGCGCCTCGGCCACGTCCACCAGGGCGTCGACGACGGCGAGGCCCTGGTCGTTCAGGTGCGCCCCCGCGGCGCCGCCGCGGGCCCGGCCCTCGAGGTCGGCGGCCGTGCGGTACTTGCCGGCGAGGAAGCCCGAGGCGAGGCCGAAGTAGGGGAAGACCGCCACCCCGAACTCCCGGGCCAGCGGGGCGAGGTCCTGCTCGTAGGAGCGGCGGCCCACCAGGTTGTACTCGGGCTGGATCGCCACCGGCACGGTGAGGTGCTCGCGCTCGGCGGTCTCGAACCACTCCCGCAGCCGCTGCGGGCTGTAGTTGGACAGTCCCACCGCCCGGACCTTCCCGGAGCGGACGAGCTCGTCGAAGGTGGCCGCCTGCTCGGCGACGGGCACCGACTCGTCGTCCCGGTGGGCGTAGTAGAGGTCGATCCGGTCGGTGCCGAGCCGTCGCAGGGACTCCTCGAGGGCCGCCACCACGTTGTCCCGGCCCAGGCCGGCGCGCTGCGGCAGGGAGCCCACCTTGGTGGCCACCACGACGTCGTCGCGGACGCCGCGGGCGGCCAGCCACTCCCCCAGGACGGTCTCGGACTCCCCGCCGGTGTGCCCCTCGCCCCACACGGAGTAGACGTCCGCCGTGTCGACGAAGTTGCCACCGGCCTCCGTGAAGGCGTCGAGCACCGCGAAGGAGGTGCTCCGGTCGGAGGTCCAGCCGAAGGTGTTGCCACCGAGGTTGAGCGGGAAGACGTCGAGGTCGGTGCGCGGGATGGTGGTCATGCGGAGCTCCGTTCCGTGGTCTGATCTGTCCTGCCGTCCGCCGGGATCCGGCGCGGTGCGTTCTGGGTACAGGCCGGGGCGCGCCCGCCCTATTCCCGGCCGGGCCTGCGCTCCACCAAATTGTTGCAGTTGTGCAAAAGGTGCAGAAGTGCAAAAATACCGATGTGAACGACACCGTCCCCCCCTCCCTGCGCGCCCGCAAGAAGGCCGAGACCTGGTCCGCCATCCACGAGGCGGCCGCCGGCCTCGCGCTCGAGCACGGGGTGGAGGGCGCCACGGTCGAGGCCATCGCCGCCGCGGCCGGCGTCTCCCCGCGCACCTTCTTCAACTACTTCCCGGCCAAGGAGGACGCGGTCCTGGGCATGCGCGCCCCCGCGCTGGACCCGCAGCTGCTGGAGGGCTTCTCCCTAGAGCACGACCTGCTGGGCCAGGTCTCGCGGCTGCTGCTGGCCGTGACCCGCAGCGCCTACGCCGGCCCGGACGCGGAGCGGCGCCGCAGGTTGCTGCAGGACCACCCGGGCCTGGGCCGCCGCCGGCACGAGCTGACCCTCGAGGCCGAAGACCTGGTGCGCCGCACGCTCGCCGAGCTGCTGGCCCGCGACCCGCAGTGGTCGGCCGGGATCGGGGAGCACCCCGTGGACGACGTCGCCCGGATGCTCGTCATCCTCGGGGGCGTGCCGCTGCGCTTCGCCATCACCGCCGAGAGCTACTCCCCCGCCCACGGCCTGCCGGCCGAGGACCACGACTCGGCGCTCACCCTCTTCCACCGTCTCCAGGAGAAGCTCTCATGACCCGCACTCCCGCTCACCGGGCCGAACCGGCCCGCGGCACCCAGCACCTCGGGCTGCTCTTCGTGGGCCTGATGCTCTCGATGCTGCTGGCCGCGCTGAACCAGACCGTGCTCAGCACGGCGCTGCCCACGATCGTCGGCGAGCTCAACGGGGTCGACGAGATGCTGTGGGTGATCACCGCCTACATCCTGGCCTCGACGATCATGATGCCGGTCTACGGCAAGCTCGGTGACCTCATGGGCCGCAAGCCCCTGCTGCTCGGCGCGATCCTGGTCTTCATGGCCGGGTCCATGGTCGGGGCGCTCGCCGGGACCATCGAGGTCCTCATCGCCGCCCGCGCGATCCAGGGCCTGGGCGGCGGCGGGCTGATCATCCTCTCCCAGGCCGCCATCGCCGACGTGGTCCCCGCCCGGGAGCGCGGGAAGTACATGGGCGTCATGGGCGGCGTGTTCGCCGTGTCCTCGGTGGCCGGTCCGCTGCTGGGCGGCTGGTTCACCGAGGGTCCGGGCTGGCGCTGGGCCTTCTGGATCAACATCCCGCTCGGCCTGCTCGCCCTGGCCGGCGCCGTGCTCTTCCTCAAGCTGCCCCGGCACGCCGGGCGGCCGCGCCTGGACATCGGCGGGATGGTGCTGCTGGCCGTGGCCACGACCTGCCTGGTCCTGTTCGCCACCTGGGGCGGCGGCAAGTACGCCTGGACCGACCCCGTGATCCTCGGCCTGATCGCCGGCACGCTCGCGGCCGGGGCCGCGTTCATGGCCGTGGAGCGGCGCACCGCCGAGCCGATCATCCCGATGCACCTGTTCGGCGAGCGCAACTTCGTGCTCACCACCGTGGCCGGGCTGCTCACCGGCGTGGGGATGTTCGGCGCCATCGGCTACCTGCCGACCTACCTGCAGATGGTCTTCGGCGTGGACGCCACCGCCTCCGGGCTGCTGATGGTCCCGATGATGGGCACCCTGCTCGTCACCTCGGTGCTCGCCGGGCGGGCGGTGAGCCGCACGGGGCGCTACAAGTGGCTGCCGGTGGCCGGCAGCGTGGTCGTGGCCGTGGCCATGGGCCTGCTCTCCACGCTGACCCCCGAGCAGGGGGTGTGGCACGTGTGCCTCTACATCGCGGTCCTGGGCCTGGGACTGGGCCTGTCCATGCAGGTGCTGGTGCTCATCGTGCAGAACACCTTCCCGCTGCGGCAGGTCGGCACGGCCACCGCGGCGAACAACTTCTTCCGCCAGATCGGCGCGACCCTCGGCTCCGGCGTGGTCGGCAGCGTCTTCGCGGGCCGGCTGGCCGACCAGCTGACCGAACGCCTCCCGGCCGCCGCGCTGGAGGGCGGCGCCGGCGGGGCCAACTCGCTCACCCCCGCCCTGGTCGCCTCCCTGCCGGACGCGCTGCGGAACCCGATCGTGGCCTCCTACAACGACGCCCTGACCCCCATCTACCTGTGGATCGTGCCCCTGGGCCTGCTGGCGGCCGCCCTGCTGTGCTTCGTCACCGAGAAGCCGCTGGCCACCTCGATCGAGCAGGACGTGGAGCCCGAGGCGCTCGCCGAGGGCAACCTGGTGGTCACCGCCGACCGGCCGTCCGACCGGCGCACGGACTCCGCCGTCCTCGAGACGACGGCCCCGGCACGCTGAACCCCGCCCGTCGACATCGCCGCGGGGGGCTCGTCGGGACGGGAATTGCTCCGTAGGCTGAGGATCGCGCCCGGGCTCCCGGGCGCGGGACCGGCCCGGACGCGGCCGGCCGTGGACGAGGACGAGGAGCGCGGCATGAGCGACAGCGACGACACCGTCGGCCAGGACTTCGACGAGGCCGTGAACATGACGGCCAAGCAGCTCTCGGACTGGCTGGAGACCGACGAGTCGCAGTCGGTGGGCCAGGACGACGGCGGCGAGTCGGTGGGCCACCGCTCCGGGCGGCGCATCGTGGAGATCCTGCAGAAGAAGAAGGGGGAGCGCACCGACTCCGACCAGGAGCACATGCGCAAGGTCGTCGGCTACGTCCACCGCCACCTGGCCCAGCGGCCCGACGGGGACGTCACCGAGACCCGGTGGCGCTACTCCCTGATGAACTGGGGCCACGACCCGCTGAAGGACTGAGCGTCGCCGGGCACACCCGGCGACGCATGAGGAGAGGAGCACGCATGAGCCTGACGAAGGGCACGAAGGTCACCTGGAACACCCCTCAGGGCACGACAGAGGGCACCGTGGTCGAGAAGAAGACGGAGGACTTCGAACTGGACGGGCACACGTTCCGGGCGAGCTCGGACGACCCCCGCTACATCGTCGAGTCCGAGAGCTCCGGCGCCCGCGCGGCGCACAAGCCCGACGCCCTGACCGAGGCGTAGGACCGGAGGAGCGGGACAGCCGGCGGGCGGGACGGCCGGGGCCGGATCAGCCGGCCGCGGCGAGCACGCCGACGACCCGGCGGCGGCACCGGGAACCCACCGGCACGGAGGCGGGCACGGGCGCCGGCAGCACGGAGGTGCCGGCGAGTTCCCTTCGGCGGCCGGGCACCGTGGCGGCCGCCGCGGCCACACCGTGGGCGTCCGCCGGCGGTGCCGTGCGGGCAGCACCCACGCCCTCAGGGGATTCGAGGGCGAGCACGACCGCCAGGTCCTGCTCCGACAGCGACGCCTCGCGGGCGAGCCTGGCCAGGGGCACCCCGTGCCGGGCCGCCAGGCGCAGTTCGGCCCGGAGCTCGCCGAGGGCCCGGTCCAGCCGCCGCCGTTCGGCCCGCACCGCCGCGCCGAACGCCCGGAGGACGGCGGCGGGACCGCCCGCACCGTCGAGGTCGAGGGTGCGGAACTGCGCCAGCTGCTGGTCGAGGGACCACTCCGCGGCCTCGACCCGGCCGGCCGCGGCCAGCACTCGCCGGGTGAAGAACGGCCGGAACAGCACGGCGTCGTCGTCGGGCACGATGCGCGCCTCGGCGCCGGAGGCCACCGGCGCCTCTCGCAGGGCGCCGCAGGCGCAGGCGTGCAGCCGGCGCCCGGCGAGGGCGGCCCGGGCCACGGCGGTGTTGAGGCGGTCGTCCACGTCCGCGAAGTCGAGCAGGTGCACCGGCATGGGGTCCCCGCAGTGGACCGGGGCCGCGGGCACGGCACCGTCACGGCTCGGCGCGGGGCCGGGCGGCTCGGCCGCGGGACGGTGCTGCGCGTGCTGGTCCATCGCTCGCCCGTCCTCACGTCGGCTGCGGGATGCTGCGTCCGGTTCCCGGCGGGAAAGGGACGTTCCCCATCCCATCGCAGATTCATTAGTTTGTCTAGTTACCAGCTGGGGTACATTCTCGTTCCTCTACACTGTCCGCATGCGCGCACACCGACCCACCTCCTCCGGCTACTGGTACGGCACCGACGACGCCGCCGGGCCCGGACCGGTGCAGGTGCTCGAGGCCCTGCGCGCCTACCGCACCGCCGAGACCGCGATGCGCCGGCGCA
>NZ_JARAMH010000031.1:0-25880 GCF_029524215.1 Kocuria oceani
GACCGAGGGCCGCTCGGCCCCCGGGTACTGACAGGTGACATTCGCGTAGCGCACAGCAGACATGGAACAAGCCTCTTTCCCGGCAGGCACGTGCCGGACGATCCGAAGGAGAAGAGCAACCCCCACAGGTGACGGGGGCCACAGTGATCCTAATCACGGTCATGCCTCCGGCGCCACCGGCGTCCCATCGGCGCGCCGCCGCTGCCTCGGCGGCGCCCGCGCTCAGGACAGAGCGGTGCTCCGCAGCTCGGCCAGCCGGGCGAGCACTCCGGCCAGTTCGGCCGGGGACGCGACCCGGTGCGCCGCCGCGCTCTCACCGTTGCCCACCTTGATGCCGAGATCGTCCGGGCCGAGTTCTCGCATGGCGTTCTCGTCCGTGACGTCGTCGCCGGCGAAGAGGGTGACCTCCGCCCCGGTCGCCTGCATGAACGCCGTGATGCCCTCGCCCTTCGTGGCGGAGTGCACCGAGGACTCGACCACGTGCTGGCCCGGGGTGACCTTCAGCCCGTCCAGCTGCTCGAAGGCCTCGATCATCTCCTGCTCGGCGCGGGCGGACGACGCCTGGTCCGCCATCGTGCGGGTGTGGAACGCCGCCCCGGTGGGCTTCAGCTCGAGCCGGGATCCCGGGTACCGGGCCACCTGCGCCTCCACGAGTTCGGTCGCCCGGCCGAGCAGGTCCTGCTGGGCCGGGGAGAGCCGCAGCTCCGAGTCCGCTGCCGCGCCTCCGAGGGCGTCGAGGTGCAGCTCGGCCCCGTGCGAGCCGGAGAGCAGCATCCGGCCGTCCGGGTCCACGACGGTGCGCAGGAAGTGCATGGGCCGCCCCGAGATGACGGCCACGTAGGTCCGGTCCAGCCCCAGCAGCTGCTCGAGGGCCGTCTGCGCCTCCGGCAGCGCCCGGCTGTCGCCGGGGTCCTCCGTGAAGGGGGCCAGGGTGCCGTCGAAGTCCAGGGCGACCAGCAGCGTCTCGGCCGCGGCCGCCCGGTCGAGAGCCTGCTCGAGCGCCGGCCGGGCGTCGTCGTGCGTGTCCGTCACTGCTCCTCCTCGGTGGTGTCGCCGGTCGTGCGACCGGAACGGGTGCCGGCGAGGTCCCGCAGGAACGCCTCCGACCAGTCGTTGACGTCGTTGCCCAGCACCTGGCGCCGCATCGCGCGCATCCGCTTCTTCGCCTCGGCCGCCGGCATCTCCTTGGCCCGCAGCATCGCGTCCTTGAGCCCGTCGATGTCGTGCGGGTTCACCAGCAGCGCCTGCTTGAGCTGCTCGGCGGCGCCGGTGAACTCGGAGAGCACCAGGGTGTCGGACCCGTCCGTCTTCGCCGCG
Source organism: Kocuria oceani (assembly GCF_029524215.1). NCBI lineage: Bacteria > Bacillati > Actinomycetota > Actinomycetes > Micrococcales > Micrococcaceae > Kocuria > Kocuria oceani. The sequence continues at coordinate 1,318 of NZ_JARAMH010000031.1, forward strand.
ACGTACTCCTTGGCCACCAGGTTCATGCCGTCCCGGAGCGAGGTCACCAGCATCACGTCGGTGGCGAGGTAGAGCGCCACCATCTCCTCGAACGGATAGCCGTGGTGCAGGTACCGGATCGCGGTGTGCGAGATCGTGTCGTGCTGGCCGTTGAGATGACCCACCAGGCCCTCCACGTCCTCGCGCAGCTGGACGTAGGACTCCACCCGTTCCCGCGAGGGATTGGCCACCTGCACCAGCACCGACGGACCGACCGTCAGCCTCCCGTCCTGCAGCAGCTCCCCGTAGGCCTTGATGCGGTGCAGGATGCCCTTGGTGTAGTCGAGCCGGTCCACCCCGAGGAAGACGGTCTCCGGGTCGCCGAGCTCGTGCCGGATCTCCCGGGCGCGCTCCTTGACCTCCGGCCGCGAGGCCAGCTCCTGGATCGCCTCGGCGTCGATGGAGATCGGGTAGGACTGGGCGCGCACCGTCCAGGCGGCGTCGTCGGTGCCGAACCGGGCGCGGCCCTGCCGGAACGGCACGTCCAGGAACCGGCGCACGCAGCGCTGGAAGTTCTGGGCGTCGCCCGGGCGCTGGAAGCCGATGAGGTCGGCGCCGGAGAGCCCTTCCAGCACCGCTCGCCGCCAGGGGAGCTGCGCGAAGATCTCGAGCGGGGGGAAGGGGATGTGGTTGAAGAAGCCGATGGTCAGGTCCGGGCGCAGGTCCCGCAGCAGCTTGGGCACCAGTTGCAGCTGATAGTCCTGCACCCACACCGTGGCGTTCTGCGCGGCGACCTCGGCGGTCCGCTCCGCGAAACGGCGGTTGACCCGGCGGTAGGTGTTCCACCAGGCGCGGTGGAACTCCGGGGGGGCGATGACGTCGTGGTAGAGCGGCCACAGGGTCGCGTTCGAGAACCCCTCGTAGTAGGCCTCGACCTCCGCGCCGGAGAGCGGGACGGGAGCCAGGTGGAAGACGTCGTGGTCGAAGCGCTCCAGCGTCTCGTCGGCCGCGCCGTGCCAGCCCACCCAGGCGCCGGTGTTGCGGGCCATCACCGGGGACAGGGCGGCCACGAGGCCGCCGGGGGAGCGGCGCCAGGAGGACGTGCCGTCCTCGACGACGCGCTCGACCGGCAGCCGGTTCGAGACCACGACGAAGTCGTAGCCGGTGTCCTGCGGGACGTCCGTGCGCGGTTCGGGCGCCTCCTCCAGATCGGCCGAGGAGGCGGTGGGGGTCTGCTCTGCACTCACGAGGGGTCCTTCCGGTGGGGCGTCATCGTCCTGCGCCCCAGTCTATTCGTCAGTGTGCTCCCCTTTCTGCCTGGGGATCTCCTGAGTCGGCGGGCCGCGAGGGGGTCCGATAATCTGAGCGACGACACGTCCGCATCCGCCCCCGAGGATTCTTCGAAGAGGACCCATGGCATCCAGCAGCACGACCCCCGACCCCCGGAACCGCGACGCCGCCCGCGAGCGCGCCCGGCAGCTCGCCGACCAGCACGCCCGCCAGGACAAGCGGTCCCGCCGGCTGCTGCAGTTCGGCATCCTCGCCCTGGTCCTCGTGATCCTCGCGGTGATCGGGGTGGTCGTGGCGCAGAACCGGGCCGAGCAGATCCCCGAAGCAGGTCCGGTGCCCGCCTCCGCCAACCAGTGGGGCGGCACCGTCCTGACCGCGGACGGCATCCGCACCGGCGAGTCGGAGGTGGACCAGCGCGATCTGGGCGAGGTCCCCGAGGCGCCGGAGACCCCGGACGACTCCGCGGTGCCGCCGGGCGTCGAGCCCGCGGGCGAGGGCGAGCCCGTGCCGGTCGTGATCTTCCAGGACTTCGAGTGCGTGCACTGCGCCGACTTCGAGACCGAGAACGGTGAGGCCCTCGAGGAGGCCGTGACGTCCGGGGACATCACCCTGGAGTACCGCAACCTCAACTTCCTGGACCGGGCCACGCCCACGCAGTACTCCTCCCGCGCCGCGGCCGCCGCCTACGAGGTGGGCAACCAGGTCTCCACGGAGCAGTACCTCGCCTTCGTCGAGGAGGTGTTCTCGCACCAGGGCACCGGTGGCCTGGACGACGAGCAGCTCGTGGAGATCGCCGCCACGCACGGCGCGGACATCGCGACCGCGCTGGAGGAGAACACCTGGCGCCCCATGGTCAACGTGGTCTCGCAGGAGTCCCTGGCCAACGGCGTCTCCGGCACCCCGACGGTCTTCATCGACGGTGAGCGGCTCGGCAACGAGGCGTTCCAGGACGCCCTGGACGAGGCCCTGGCGGACCAGAAATAGGTGTCCCGTCCTCGGGCGGAGCGGCGGCGCCGCCGCTCCGCCCGAGGGCGCAGGGATTTCGGGGTCCTCGGAGACGTCCGATATCCTGGGACCCCGGTCGCCGGGGCCGCGCGCGGCGCCCCGGGACAACCCGCCTCCTTAGCTCAGCTGGCCAGAGCACCTGTCTTGTAAACAGGGGGTCACCGGTTCGAATCCGGTAGGGGGCTCCACAGCACACGGTCGTTGCGACAGCGACCGCTCATGACGTCACATGTTGCGGCGAGGTCTCGGAGCGGGACGCCCTCTCACCGAGGCCGCCCGTGGCCCGGGCCGGCGAGGTCTGTCCCCGCGTATCGCCGACCCACGGCGACGCTGCGGGACGGTGGGGCGAACGCCCTGGTCAGCGCCCATTCAGCGGCCTCCGTCCCGCGGTGCGGGCCACGACCCCGAACGCGCCGGTGAAGGGCCGGGAGGGCCTGTCGCCCCCATGCTGCCGCGAGCCGGAACCGTTCCGCCGCCCGCCCCGCCCACGGCCTTGAACTGTGACCCGGGACACTCCTACGGTGTTCATGCCTGTTGTCCGGGCGAGATCTCTGACCCAGGTCTGTGCACACCCACCGCATGGCGACCCGCCGTCATGCCCATCAGGAGCAGTCATGGATCCACTGCGGAAGACCCTCGCCGGCACGGTGCTGGCCGCCCTCCTCCTCGGAGGGGCGGCCACCTCTGCGGCCGCGGGTCCGGGCGACGACGACACCGACCACGGCAGTGCGTACGGCGACGGACACCCCGACGACCGGTACGGCCACGGGAACGATTCCGACGACCGGTACGGCCACGGCGACGGGAACGATTCCGGCGACCGGTACGGCCACGGCGACGGGAACGATTCCGGCGACCGGTACGGCCACGGCGACGGGAGCGGCCCTGACGACGGGTACGAGAACGACCCTGACGACCGGTACGGGAACGACGACGGGAACGGCCTCGGGGACCGGGCCGACCAGGGGGAGGACGACGAGCGCTGGTACGGCTACCACCGCTCCGACCGGGACGAGCAGCGGCACGACCACGATCGAGACCCCGACGACGAGTACCGGGACGGCGACGGCGCGAGCACGGGTGAGGACCGCGAAGACCGTGAGGACCACTGGTACCGCTGCGAGACGCACGACCGGTGGCACTGGGTCGACCACGACGACGCGGAGAGCCGCGAGCACCACGACCGCATGCACGCCGAGGGCGAGCACCAGCACGAGAAGGAGCGCGACGACCACGACTACTGAGCCGGTCGGAGCCGCACCCGGAGGCCGTGCCGGGCCGCACCCGGGCCCGCCCGCGTCCCGCGAGGGCGCGGCTCGGTTCCGCGTCCCTCCCGGGCGGCTCGCCCGCCCCGTGGGCTCCATGACGTCCCGGGACGCCGGGCACGACCCGTCCGAGCCCGGGCCGGCCAGGCTGAGCGCCCGACGCAGCGGGATTTCCGGACACGTGGGGGCGTGGGAGCGATGCGAGGACCGGACAGGATCACGGGGGCAGCGGTGTCGACCGCCCTGACGGCGGTACTCGTCGCGCCGGCGGGCGCCGCGCCGGCGGACCACGACATCGACTCGGCGCACAGCCTGCAGGTCGTGGTGAACAAGCACCGGGAGCCGGACCCGGCGACGTAGGTGCCCGACCGGCTGAAGCGCGTGCGGTCCGAGCGTCTGCAGGCGACGGCGGCCGAGGCGTTCCAGCGGATGACGCGCGCCGCCAGGGCGGACGGCGTGCACATCGTGCCGGTGAGCGGTCACCGCTCCCACGCCGAGCAGGCGAGCCTCTACGACAGCTACGTCCAGCAGTACGGCCAGGAGACGGCGGACACGATCGCCGCCCGCCCGGGCCACAGCGAGCACCAGACGGGGCTCGTGATGGACATCGGCATCGCCGACGGCGAGTGTGTCCTGCAGGACTGCTTCGAGGGAACCCCGGTGGGGGACTGGGCGCGGAAGAACGCCCATCGTCACGGCTTCGTCGTCTGCTACCCCGAGGACCGGCAGGAGTGGACCGGCTACGCCTACGAGCCCTGGCACCTGCGCTACGTCGGACCGCAACTCGTGGCCGAGCTGCAGGCGGACGCCGCCGCGGAGGGATCCGCCGAGCTGGACACCCTCGAGGAGTACTTCGGACTGGGGCCCGCCCCGGACCACCCCGCCGGCCGACGCCCGCCGCCCCCCGGCGCGTCGCCGCCGGGTTCACCTCCCCGGACGGCGGCCGCGGGGACAATGTGTGCGACCCCCCTCCGCACCCCCCCCATCGGAGCGCCTCTGTGATGTCCGTCGGCAGCCCCCGCCCGCCCCTGCCCGCCGCTGCGGCCGCCCTGCTCACGATCCTCGCCCTCGTCCTGCTGCCGGCCGCTCCGGCGCGCGCGGCGGAGACACCGGAGCCCGGCGCCCCGTACCTGGGCGCGGTGCTGGACTGGGGCACCGACTCCGCCGCCGGGTACGCCGACCGGCTCGGTGAGCCGGCCGCGGTCTACGGGAGGCCGGTGCCGCTGCCGATGGACGACCGGGAGCAGGGCTACCTGCGGCACTTCCTGTCCCAGGTCGCCGAGCAGGGCGGGCACGCCCTGCTCACCGTCCGCCCCGACATCGCGCTGGACCGGGTGGACGAGGCGCAGGCCGCCGTTCTCGCCGGGCAGCTGGCCGACGTCACGCGCGACTTCGACGGCACGGTGTTCGTCCGGTTCGCGCCGCAGATGAACGCGTCCTGGGTGCCGTGGGGCCAGCAGCCCGAGGCCTACACCCAGGCGTTCCGGGCCGTGGCGGCCGCGATGGACGACCGGCTCGAGGACCCCGTGCTGGTGTGGTCGCCCACGGTCGGGACCGACTACCCGTTCCGCGCGCCCACGTCCTCCGCCCCGGAGGGGGCGGACCTCGCGACCCTCGACACCGACGGGAACGGGGTCTGGGACCGGGACGACGACGCCTACGGCCCCTACTACCCGGGCGACGACGTCGTGGACTGGGTGGGGCTGTCCGCCTACCACGACGAGACCGGCAGCGGTGAGGCTCGCAACACCGTCCCGGACCCGGACGAGTTCAGCACGCTGCTGGGCGGGGCCGGCCAGGGGGCCTCGGACGGCTTCTACGCCGTCTACGCCGCCGCCCGCGACAAACCGCTCATGGTGGAGACGGGGTCCTTCTGGAGCCCGGAGGCGGGCGGCCCCTCCGCGCTCGAGGTCAAGGCCCCGTGGTGGGACCAGGTGCTCGCGGCGGCCTCCTCCGAGGCCTACGACCGGATCGGCGCGGTCGTGTGGAACGAGACCGTCGAGGAGCGTGCGGGCGGGGCGGTCGCGGTCGACTGGCGCTCCACCGCCGATCCCGCCCTCGCCGACGCCTTCCGGGAGCGCGTGCAGGCCTCCTCCCTCGTGGCGGGGCCGGTGACCGAGCAGGCGGCGCTGCCGGGCGCGGCCCCCTCCGCCCCGGGGATCGTCCTGCGGGGGCCCGTCGCGTGGGGCGCGGCGGCGGCCGTCCTCGGCGCCGGACTGCTCCTGTGCCTGCTGCCCCGGACGCGGTCCGTGCGGGCCTGGCGCTACGCCGAGCCCTCGTCCCGGGACAGCCGGATCGACATGCTGCGCGGCGTCGCGATCGTCTTCGTCGTCGTCAACCACGTGGGCCTCACCTCCCTGTTCCAGTCGCTCACGCAGGAGGCCGTGGGCGTCGTCTCGGGGGCGGAGCTGTTCGTCCTGCTCTCCGGGGCCGTGCTGGGCATGGTCTACGGGCCCCGGGTCCGCGGCGAGCTCGGCGAGGTGGTGGACCGCACCACCGCGCGGGCGTGGAAGCTCTACGTGACCGCCCTGGTCGTGGTGCTCCTCGTCTACGCGCTCAGCAGGATCCCCGTCCTGGAGTCGGGAGCCGTCACCACGTTCACGGACCAGGGCACCGGGGCCGCCGGGGCCGGGGCCGCCGGCAGCACGTACGACCTCTATGCGGGCATGGACGGGCTGTTCGCCTTCCCCGTCCAGGCCCACCTGATCCCCGCCGTGCTCCTGCTGCAGGTGGGGCCGTGGCAGTTCAACATCATGGGGCTGTACGTGGTCCTGATCCTGGTGAGCCCCCTGGTGCTGGCCGCGCTGGCCCGCGGCCGGGCCTGGCTGGTCCTGCTGATCAGCGCCGGGCTCTACGCCGTCGGCACGGTCTTCCGGATCCGGCTCCTGCCCTCCCAGTTCGAGGACTCGTTCCCCCTGCTCGTGTGGCAGGTGCTGTTCGTGCTCGGCATGGTGGCCGGGTTCTACCGGCGGCAGCTCGTCGGCTGGTTCGCCGACCGGCGCCGACGGCCGCTGCTGGTCGCCTGCCTGCTGCTCGCGGTGGCCCTCGCCCTGTTCTCCTGGTCCGGTCCCTACGCCAGCAACAGCTACGACGTCCGGCTGGACCTGCTGCCGGAGGCGGTCTTCCGCGCCGTCTACGACGGCTACTTCGGGCGGACGTACCTGGGGATCGGCCGGCTGGTCAACGTGCTCCTGGTGGTCGTGGCGGGCTACGCCCTGCTCAGCGCCTACTGGGCGGTGCTCCGGCGTGCGCTGGGCTGGTTCCTCATCCCGCTGGGCCGGGCCAGCCTCTACGTCTTCGTCATGCACGTGTTCCTGATCCTGGCCGTGACGAACATCCCGGTGCTCCGGCAGGGCGAGCTCTGGGTCAACACCCTGGCCTACGTCGCCGTCCTTGGCCTGCTGTGGGTCATGGTCCGGACCCGGTTCCTCTTCGGGATCGTCCCCCGCTGAGGACCGTCCGCTCCGCGGGCGACGGCGCGGACGCCACCGGCCGGCGGGTGGAGAGCGGCTCGGGCGGAGGGCCGCTCAGGCGGCGGGGCCCTCCTGGCGGAGCCGCCGCAGCACCACCACCGTGGCGTCGCCCGGGTGCCCGGGCCGGCGGGCGAAGCCGATGGCCCGGTCCACGAGCTCCTGCGCGGCCATCCCGGCGGGATCCGCCCGCAGGACCTGGTCCAGGGTCTCCACGAGGGAGGGGAAGAAGTCCAGGAGCCCGTCACTGACGACCACGAGTGTCTCTCCCGGCTGCAGCACGGTGCGGTGGGTGTCCCACGAGTCGTCCGGGAAGACGCCCAGCGGCGGGCCCGAACGCTCCAGCCGCCGGTGCCCGCCGGCGGTGAGGACGAACGCGAGGCCGTGCCCGGCGTCGACGTGGTCGAGCCGTCCCGTGGCCGGGTCGAGGCGGGCGGAGAACGCGGTGACGACCCCCCCCGGTGTCGCTCAGCAGGTCCGCCGAGGCGGCGGCGACCCGCGCGCCCGGTGCGGGTGGCCGGCGCAGAAGCGCACGTGCGGATCCCGGCGGACGAACACGTTCCCGCGGAAACGGTCGTCGGCGGTCGCATCTGGCACGTCGGGAGCCACGCCTTCCACCCTGTGCAACGGCCGGACCCCCGCAGGACGCGGCAGTCCCCGAAGGTGTCCCGCGCCACACCACGTCATGACGATCACGAATGCAAATGGCCGTGTAGCGTGAGCTCCACCGACCGGCCCGGTCGGGTTCCTCCACCCAGGACCGCGCAGAGGAGTCACCCATGACAGCCCTGTTCCTCCCGTCGCGCGGCCGGCGCGCCGGGACCGTCTGCGCGGCGCTGCTCGCGCTCGCCCTGACCGGGTGCTCGGAGGACCCGGGCGACCCGGCCTCTCCCACGGCGGCCACCTCCGCCGGAACCTCCGGGGCGGAGACGTCCGGGGCAGCGACCTCCGGGGCGGCGGACCCCGGGGCGGCTGCGTCCGGGGCCGCGAGCGACCCTGCGGCGTCGGGGACCCCGGAGCCCGGCACCGCCGGGCAGGAGAGTCCCGCTCCCTCGGGCAACGACGTGGCCCCCTACGACGACACCGCCACCCGGGACGCCGCCGCCGCGTTCGGGACCACCCAGCAGCTCACCGGCTCCCTGGCGGGGACGGTGGAGGGGCCGCGACCGGCGACCACGGGGCAGCGCCCGGTCCGTGCCGCTCCCGGCACCCCGGTGCAGGTGTTCACCGTGACCCTCACCAACACGGGCACCGACCCGGTCGACGCGGTGCCCTGGTCCTTCCCGGTGGCCGTCGTGGGCGACGAGCCCGCGGTGCCCGCCTACGACGAGTCGCTCGGCGTGCGGATGGAGACCTTCCCGACCATCGCCCCCGGCGGATCGGCCTCGCTGGACGTCGCCTTCAGCGCGGCGCCCGACGCCGACCTGGCCGTGCGGGTCTTCGACAACACCACCCCCGACCACTACGTCGAGTTCACCGACTGACCCCAGCGAGGGACCCCATGAAGATCTCAGCTCTGCGCATCCCCGCCGCCCTCGCGGCCTGCTTCGCCGTCGTCCTCGCCGGCGCCCCCGGTGCGTCCGCGGCTCCGCCGTCCCCCGCGCCCGGCGTGGCAACGGCTCCCGCGGCAACGGCCCCCTCGGCAACGGATCCTGTGGCAACGGACGGGACCGCGGCGGCCGCCGCCACGGCGGCGCCGCTCGATCCGGTCGACGACGCGGTGGCCACGGCCGGCCCGGGGCGCACGGCCGCCGTGGACGTCCTGGCCAACGACGGGCTCCAGGACTCCGCCCAGGTGCGGCTGCTGCTCGTGGACCCCTCCGCCCCCCGGGACGCGGACGAGCTGCGCACGGCCGCCGGGTTGCTGCGCGTCATCACCCCGGGCACGGCGCCCGCGGAGCTGCCCGAGGGCTGGCTGCCGCCCGAGCACCCCGTGCTCGCCCTGACCCCGGCCGAGGACGCACCGGCCGGTGCCGTGGAGGTCGGCTACGCCGTGCGCGACGCCACGGGCGCCGAGGCCCGCGCGGTGCTCACCGTGACCCCGGAGGCTCCCGGAGACCCGTCCGGAGAGCCGGAGACCGCGACCGTGCCCACGGCGGAGCCGGCGACCTCGCCCACGGCGGAGCCGTCGGCCGTGCCCACGGCCGACCCCGGAGCCGAAGCGTCCGCGGGAAGCCGTGCCGCCGCTGCGGATCCCGGGGCGGACGCCGCCGTCCCGGCCGAGGTCCGGCAGGCACTGGAGGCGGCCGCCGCTCGCGAGGCGGCCCGGACCGGTGAGCCGAGCGCCGCGATGCGACCGGTGGCGGGCGGCTGGGAGTGGCCGCACGCCAACGGCGTCGTGCTGTGGTCGGAGGGCCACGGAGCGCACTACGTGCATGTGCGGGCGCCCCTCGGGCAGAAGTGGGTCGCCGGGGGCGAGGTCGCCGGCCTCGGCTACCCCGTCAACGACGAGGTGTGCGGAATGGTCGGGGGCGGGTGCCGGCAGACGTACTCCAAGGGACGCTCGATCTACTGGAGCCCGGCCACGGGAGCGAAGCTGGTGCACCTGAAGGGTGCGATCGGGCAGAAGTGGGGCCGGTACAGCTGGGAGCGCGGGATCCTGGGCTATCCGGTCGGCGATCAGATCTGCGGGATGGCCGGGGGCGGGTGCCGGCAGGCGTTCTCCAACGGGCGCTCGATCTACTGGAGCCCGGCCACGGGAGCGAAGCTGGTGCACCTGACGGGTGCGATCGGGCAGAAGTGGGGCCGGTACAGCTGGGAGCGCGGAGCCCTGGGCTATCCGGCCGGCGATCAGATCTGCGGGATGGCCGGGGGCGGGTGCCGGCAGACGTTCTCCAACGGGCGCTCGATCTACTGGAGCCCCGCCACCGGGGCGCGGATCGTGCGTCTGCAGAGCGACGTCGGGCGCAAGTGGGGCTGGCACGGCTGGGAGCGCGGGGCCCTCGGCTATCCGACCGGCGACTACGTGCCCCAGGGCCGGACCGCCGCGTACCAGAAGTTCCGCCACGGCATCGTCACGTGGAACGCCTCGTCCGGCACCCGGGTCCACATGTTCCGCGGGGAGTGCCAGAACCTCAACAACGGCCGCTCGGTGCAGCCGACCCGCAACGCGGGGCGGGTGTCCCTGACCATCGCCGAGGGCTACGGCCGGTCCGAGGCCACGTTCGTCAACTGCGTGCGGATCGGCGGCAGCTACGTCGAGGAGTGGCGCACGTCCGCCTACGTGGGCGCCAGCGGCTTCAAGCGCCCGGGGGTCCCCTCCGGGCACACGCAGTACCTCTACTCGCCGCAGGGCTCGTACTCGGTCACGGAGTCCTTCGGGGTCTACAACCCCGGCACCGCGCTGCCCTACCGCCCGCTCAACCCGAACTCCCGGTGGGGCGGGCGTCTGGGCACCCTGTACAACAAGTACTTCGAGTCCACCGGCTACACCTGGCCGGACGAGAACATGTGGTACTTCGCGCAGTCCGGCGACTACCGGCTGGGCGTCGTCATCAACTACAACCGCCCGCCCGACTCGCCGATCGTCCAGGGCAACGGCTTCGCGATCTTCCTGCACGCCAACAAGAAGCCCACCGCCGGGTGCATCGCCCTGCACGAGCACGAGGTCGCCCGGTACATGCGCACCGCGCGGCCCGGTGACCGGATCATCATGGGCGTCCGGGCGGACCTGTTCCGCTGACCGGCCGAGGCCGGGGACCCGGCCACGGACGGACGGGGGGACCGCGCGCCGCGCGGTCCCCCCGTCCGTCCGTGCAGGACCCGGTCTACTCGACCGTCTCCTCCACGCGGGCCTGCCCGCGCCGGCCGAAGGCCCACAGCAGCAGCTCGCTGGGCACGGCGCGCAGCACCCGCACCGTGCCGGTCCGGCCCCGGCCCCCGCGCACGGCGCCGTAGGAGGGCGCGATGAGCACCACGGTGTCGTCCTCGTCCTTGAGCATGACCTTGGCCATGAGGCTCAGGCCCTGCCACAGCGCCTGCTCCTCGTCGTGCAGCAGCGGGCGGTCGTGCCACTCGGGCTGGGCGCGGCGGGCGTCCTCGTGGTGGACGAAGAACTCCACGGTGTTCATCCGCTTGTCCAGCGGGCCCAGCCGCGCCGGGGAGTACAGCGGCGGGTGCTCGACCTTGCGCACGAGCTCCTCCCACGGCTGCCCGGCCACGGCCTCCTCGGCGCGCCGGGCCCGGTCGCGCAGCACCGGCACCCGGGACAGGGCCCGGCCGGCCAGGACGTCGGGCCGCCCGTCGCGCAGCACGAGGTGCACGGCGAGGTCACGGGTGGTCCAGCCCTCGCACAGGGTGGGGGCGTCGGGGCCCAGGCGGCGCAGGAGCGCGGCGAGGTGCCGGCGCTCGACATTGGCGAAATTGGTCACGTGGTTCCTCCTCGTGGCCCGCCGACGGTCGGCGGTGCCGTCCCGGGGACCACGCTATACCGGGGCTCCGGGACCCGGAACCGCCCGCGCCGCGGCTCAGCCGCGGGGGACCGGCGGGCCCAGGTGGAGCAGCACCGAGGTCAGGGCCGCCACCGCGACCAGGCCCACCAGGGTCGCCAGCAGCGGGCTGCGCAGGGACCACGCCTGCAGCCGCTCCGGCACGGTGGCGGGGCGCTCACCGCCCGGGGCCAGGCGCCAGCCGCCGGCCAGCCGCCCGGAGCGCTGCGCGCGGCGCTCGAAGGGGATTGTGGCCCAGGGCACCACGGCACTGGCCAGGCCGAGCACGCCGAAGCCCACCGGCCACCGCTGGTCCACCCACACGAAGCACGTCACCAGGCAGTAGCCGAGGAACACGATCCCGTGCAGCATCCCGAAGACCGGGACGAGGGCCTCGGAGACCCCCGTGTACTTCAGCACCATGCCGAGGATCAGCAGGGTCCAGGTCACCGCCTCGGCGAGGGCGAAGCGGCCGTAGAGCTCACGGGGCGTCATGGGGGTGCTCTCCTGCAGGTCGGGTGCGGCGGGGTCCCGTCGGGATCCCGGGACGGAGGAGGGACCGGCGCGGGGCGCCGCGCGGGCGTCCCGGGGCCCCGCAGGGCCTCCTCGCGGCCGCCCCGCGGGGCCGGGTGCCCTGGCTCGCGGGCCCGCCCGTCCTCCGTCTTCTGGATGATATCGGCGTCCCGCGGGCCCCGCCGCATCGGCGGGCCCGCCCCCGCCGAGGCGTCCGGCACCCTCCCCGCCCCGTCCGGGAGGGTGCCGGCAGGAGATTGCACGCCCATGCGACGCTCCGTGAAGTGGATCACGACAACCCCTGGTAAAACCACACGAACTCACATAAACTCAAAGGAACGCAGGGCCCCTGCGTCGTCGCAGTTCGTGAGGTGGATGTCATGTTCGCAGAGGAACGCCAGGCCGAGATCGCCGCGCTGGTGGGCACGACCCGCCGGGTCAACGGCGCCGAGCTGGCGCGCCGTTTCGACGTCACCATGGAGACGGTCCGCCGCGACCTCGCCGCGCTGGAGGCCGCCGGCCGGCTCCGGCGGGTGCACGGGGGCGCGGTCTCCGTGGACCAGTCCACCTCCGACGAGAAGGCCATCCACTCGCGCCAGCACCTCAACACGCCCGAGAAGCGGCGCATCGCGGAGGCCGCCTTCACCCTGCTACGCAACAGCGGGGCCGGCGCGGTCGTCCTCGACGCCGGCAGCACGGTCGAGGCGCTGGCCGACCTCATCGTCCGGACCGACTCCAGCCTGGCCGACGGGCAGGAGCAGCTGATCATCACCCACGCCCTGCACATCGCGGCCAAGCTGGCCGACGCCAACGGCATCGGCCTCGAGCTCGTGGGCGGGCGGGTCCGCAAGCTCACCTGGGCCGCCGCCGGCGGCCGGGCCGCGGAGCACTACACCCGGCTGCGCCCCGACCTCGCGTTCGTGGGCTGCAACGGGATCCACGCCACGTTCGGGCTGAGCACCCCCGATCCCATCGAGGCGGTCGTCAAGACCGCCATCATCCAGACCTCCCGGCGGGTCGTGGTCCTCTGCGACTCCGCCAAGCACGACCAGGAGACCCTCATGCGCTTCGCGTCCCTCGAGGACATCGACACCCTCATCACCGACCGGGCCCCCGGCCCCGAGCTGGCCGCCGCCCTCGAGGAGGCCGACGTCGAGGTGATCGTCGCGTGATCCTCACCGTCACCCTCAACCCCTCCCTCGACCGCACCGTGGAGCTGCCCTCCCCGCTGCGCCGCGGCGCCGTCCAGCGCGCCGCCGGCGCCCGGCAGGACGCCGGGGGCAAGGGCGTGAACATCTCCCGGGCCCTGCGCGTGAGCGGGGTCCCGACCCTGGCCGTGCTGCCCGGGGACCCCGGCGACCCGCTGCTGGCCGAGCTCGCCGCCGCGCAGGTCCCCTACGAGACCGTCCCGGCGGGGGCGCCGATCCGCTCGAACATCACGATCACCGAGCCCGACGGCACCACCACCAAGATCAACGCCCCCGGCACGCCGCTGCTCCCCGAGCACCTCGACGCGGTGGTGGAGCTGCTGGTGCGGCACGGGGCGGACGCCTCCTGGGTGGTCCTGGCCGGCTCGCTGCCGCCGGGCGCCCCCGAGGACGTCTACGCGCGGATCGTCCGCGGGGTCCGCTCGGCCCTGGGCGGGCGGGCGCCCCGGTTCGCCGTGGACACCTCCGGGGCCGCCCTCCGGGGCGCCACCGCCGCCGACGACGCCCTGCCCGACCTCATCAAGCCCAACGGCGAGGAGCTCGCCGAGCTGGTGGGGACGCACGACGGCGAGGAGCTCGAGGCCGCTCCCGAGCTCGCCGCCGCGACCGCCGCCGCCCTCGTGGCGCGCGGCCTGGGCGCGGTGCTGACCACCCTCGGCGCCGGCGGAGCGGTGCTCACCGCGGCCGAGGGCTCCTGGCACGCCGTCCACGAACCCGTGGCGGTGCGCTCTACCGTGGGCGCCGGCGACAGCTCGCTCTCGGGCTACCTCATCGCCCAGGAGCGCGGCGACGCGCCGCCGGAGTGCCTGCGGCAGGCCGTGGCCTCCGGCTCCGCGGCGGCGGCCCTGCCGGGGACCCGCGTCCCGTCCCTTCCCGAGACCACTCCCGAGGCGGTCACCGTGCGCGAGCTCTCCGTGCGCGCGGCCGCCGACTGACCCGTTCCACCTCATCCGCTCCACCTGAACCGCTCCACCTGAACTGCTCCAGCTCATCCGCACCACCCGGGCACCGACCCGGCCGCTCAAGGAGGACACCGTGTCCGAGCTCATCACCCCCGACCTGGTCTCGCTCGACCAAGACCTGGGAGGGGACAAGGAAACCGTCATCGGCCAGCTGGCCGCCCTGGTGCAGCGCACCGGGCGCGCCGAGCAGCTGGACGGGCTGCTGGCCGACGCCATCGCCCGGGAGAACAAGACCGCCACCGGCATCCCCGGCGGCATCGCCATCCCGCACTGCCGCTCCGCGGCCGTCACGGAGCCGACCCTCGTCATGGCCCGCCTGGCCGAGGGCGTCCCCTGGGGCGCCAAGGACGGCCCCGCCGACATCGTCTTCTTCATCGCGGCGCCCGAGGGCGCCGATCAGACCCACCTGAAGCTGCTGGCCAAGCTCGCCCGCTCGCTCATGAAGAAGGACTTCGTCGCCTCCCTGCGCTCGGCCCGCTCCGAGCAGGAGATCGTGCGGATCGTCGACGACGCGCTGGACCTGAGCCCGGCCCCCGAGGACGGCGCGGCCGCCACCGCCACCGCCGGCTCCACGGCCGCCGCGGCGGTCCCGGCCTCCGTCGAGTCCCGGCCCGGGACGCAGGACGCGCCGGCCACGGCGGAGCCGACCGGGAGCGCGCCGGCCCCCGGAGCGTCGGCGCGCCGGAGGATCGTGGCCGTCACGGCCTGCCCCACCGGCATCGCCCACACCTACATGGCCGCGGACGGGCTGACCTACGCGGCCGAGGAGATGGGCGTCGACCTGCAGGTCGAGACCCAGGGCTCCGCAGGCTTCACCAAGCTCGACCCGGCCACGATCGCCGCGGCCGACGCGGTGATCTTCGCCACCGACGTCGACGTCCGGGACCGCTCCCGCTTCGCCGGCAAGCCCTACGTCGCCTCCCCGGTCAAGCGCGGCATCGACGAGCCCAAGGTCATGATCGAGGAGGCGCTGGCCAACGCCGAGAACCCGAACGCCAAGCGCGTGCAGGGGGCCGCCGGCAGCGCCGACGAGGCCGAGGCCTCCGGCGGCCGCGAGGGCTGGGGGACCCGCATCCGCAAGGCCGTGATGACCGGCGTGAGCTACATGATCCCGTTCGTGGCCGCGGGCGGTCTGCTCATCGCGCTGGGCTTCATGGTCGCCGGCGCGGACATCGCCAACATCGCCGACGACGTCCTGACGGGCTCCACCATCTGGAGCCTGGGCGAGTTCACCCTCGCCCAGTACATCGGGGCCGTGCTGTTCAAGATGGGCTCCCTCGCGATCGGGCTGCTGGTCCCGGCGCTGGCCGGCTACATCGCCTACGGCCTGGCCGACCGGCCGGGCATCGCCCCCGGCTTCGCCGCGGGCCTGGTCGCCAACTTCATGGGCGCCGGCTTCCTCGGCGGCATCGTGGGCGGCCTGCTGGCGGGCCTCGCCGCCTACTGGCTGGCGCAGCCGCGGCTGCCGCGCTGGCTCGGCTCCCTGATGCCGGTGGTCATCATCCCGCTGCTGGCGACCCTGTTCTCCTCGGGGCTGCTGCTCCTGGTCCTGGGCGGACCGATCGCCACGTTCATGGCCTGGCTCACCGAGTGGCTCAACGGCATGACCGGCGCCAGCGCGCTGGCGCTCGGCGCGATCCTCGGCCTCATGATGGGCGCGGACCTGGGCGGGCCGATCAACAAGGTGGCCTACACCTTCGCCGCCGCCGGCCTGGGCGCCGCGACCGTCGCCAACACCGCCCCGCAGGAGATCATGGCCGCCGTCATCGCCGCCGGCATGGTCCCGCCGCTGGGCCTGGCCCTGGCCTCGCTCGTGGCCAAGCGCTACTTCACCGTGGCCGAGCAGGAGAACGGCAAGGCCGCCTGGCTGCTGGGCGCGTCCTTCATCTCCGAGGGCGCCATTCCCTTCGCCGCGGCCGACCCGCTGCGCGTGCTGCCCTCCACCATGGTGGGCGGTGCCGTGGCCGGGGCGATCTCCCTGAGCTCCGGGGCGCTCTCCCCGGCGCCGCACGGCGGCGTGTGGATCCTGCCGCTCATCGGCAACCCGCTGATGTTCCTGCTCTCGGTGGTTGTCGGTACGGTGGTCACAGCAGGCATCGTCGTCGCCCTGAAGCACGTGGGCGGCGCGCACGGGCGAGTGGCGGACGCCACCCGCTCGCGCGAGGACGCGGCCGCCGTGCCGACCACCGCCTGAGCGACGCGCACGGGCCCCGGCCGGGGCCCGTGCGCCGACCGACCAGCTTTTTCTCGAGGAAGAGGAACACCATGCAGACACTGACAGGCGTGGGAGTGTGCGCGGGCCGCGTCATCGGCGAGCTCGTGAGCATGCCGAAGCCGGTCTCGGAACCGGCCACGGGCCTGAGCCTCCAGGACGAGGAGCCCGAGGCGGCGGTGGCACGCCTGCAGGAGGCCGCGGCCGCGGTCAAGGCCGAGCTCAAGCGGCGGGCCGAGGCCGCCACCGAGAAGGACGCGGCGGACGTGCTGAAGTCCACCGCGCTCATGGCCGGGGACAAGGCGCTGCTGAAGAACGCGGCGAAGCTCATCACCGGGCGCGGGCTCGCCCCCGAGCGGGCGCTGTGGGAGGCCGCGAGCGACTACGCCGACCAGATGCGCGCCCTGGGCGGGTACATGGCCGAGCGCGCCGCGGACATCCAGGACGTCCGGGCGCGGCTCGTGTGCCAGCTGCAGGGCCTGCCCATGCCGGGCATCCCGCAGCGGGACGAGCCGTTCGTGCTGACCGCGGAGGACCTCGCCCCGGCCGACACCGCGACCCTGGACCCCACCAAGGTGCTCGCCCTGGTCACCTCCGGCGGCGGCCCGCAGTCCCACACGGCCATCCTCGCGCGCAACCTCGGGCTGCCCGCCGTCGTGGCCGTCCGGGACGTCGAGGGCGTCCCGGACGGCACCGAGGTCTACGTGGACGGGGCCACCGGGGAGATCCGGACCGAGCCCGGCGCGGACGAGCGGGAGCTCGTCGAGGCCTGGGTGCGCAGCGCCGGGGCGCGCAGCGGCTTCGACGGCCGCGGCGTGCTCGCCGACGGCACCGAGATCCCGCTGCTGGCCAATGTGGGCACCCCCGAGGACGCCCGGGCCGCGGCCGCGGCCGGGGCCCAGGGCGTGGGGCTGCTGCGCACCGAGTTCTGCTTCCTGGGCCGGGACCAGGAGCCGTCGGTCGAGGAGCAGGTCGAGCAGTACACCGCGATCCTGGCGTCCTTCCCCGGCAAGAAGGTCGTCGTGCGCACCCTCGACGCCGGGGCGGACAAGCCGCTGCCGTTCCTCACCGACACCTCCGAGCCGAACCCGGCGCTGGGGGTGCGCGGCTACCGCACGGACCGCGCGGTGCCCGGGGTGCTCGCCCGGCAGCTCGAGGCGATCGCGCGGGCGGAGGAGGCCACGGACGCCGAGGTGTGGGTCATGGCCCCCATGATCGCCACGACCACCGAGGCCCAGGAGTTCGCGCGGATGGCCGCCGCCGCCGGCCTGCGGGTGCCCGGGGTCATGGTCGAGACGCCGTCCGCGGCGGTGACCGCCGACCAGATCCTGCGCCACGTGCAGTTCGTCTCCCTGGGCACCAACGACCTGACCCAGTACACGATGGCGGCCGACCGGATGATGGGTGCCCTCGCGGAGCTCAACAACCCCTGGCAGCCCGCCGTGCTGCGGATGGTCCGGAGCACCGTGCAGGGCGCCCGGGAGGCCGAGGCCGAGGGCGCCGGACCGCGCAACGTGGGCGTGTGCGGAGAGGCCGCGGCCGATCCCGCCCTGGCCGTGGTGCTCGTGGGCCTCGGCGTGCACACCCTGTCCATGAGCGCCCGCGGGCTGGCCCCGGTTGCCGCCGTCCTGCGCAGCGTGGACATGGGCACCGCCCAGGCCCTCGCCGCGCTCGCCGTCCAGCAGCCCAGCGCCGAGGAGGCCGCCGCCGCAGTGCGCGCGGAGCTCGGCGTGCTCGCCGAGCTGGGCCTCTGACCGGCGGCCCGCGCCGGCCGCCACCACACCACCCACAGGGGCCCCGAACCCAGGACCCCGCACACCGAAGGAGAACCACCATGGCAGAACGCACCGCAACCATCGCATCCTCCGTGGGCCTGCACGCCCGCCCCGCCGCGATCTTCGCCGAGGCGGCCGGGGAGTACGACCTCGAGATCACCATCGCCGCCGAGGGCGAGCCCGCGGACGAGGCCATGGACGCCTCCAGCGTGCTGTCGCTGATGTCCCTCGGCGCCGGTCAGGGGGACAAGGTGGTCCTCCGCGCCGAGGGGGACGGCGCCGAGGACGCGCTCGAGAACCTCGTGCGCATCCTCGAGACGGACCACGACGCCGAGTAGTCGCCTCCGCCGCACCGGCACCCCGGCGCCCGTCCACCCCCGGTGGGCGGGCGCCGTGCTGTCCGGCCCGGCGGCCGGGGCCTGCGGCCAGGGACTACCGTGGGAGGGATGCCCGCACACCCTGATGGAGGACCGATGACGCCCGCACCACCACCGCCCGGACCCGACCACCGGCGGACCGGGGGCACCGGGGGCGCCGGGTCCGAACCGCGCCGGGCGCTGGTCGTGGGGACCGGCCGGGACCGGGGAGCCCTGGCCGGTGCGCGCGCCCTCGAACGGGCCGGCTGGGTGGTCGGGGTGGGCACACCGGACGGCCCGGGCATGCTGGGCGCCACCCGGGCGGCGGCGGCGCGCCACGCGGTGCCGCGGCCGCGCGGCGACGCCGACGGCTTCATCGACGGCGTCCGCCGGGCGGTCGCCGAGGGGGCTTACGACATCGTCTTCGGCGCCGGCGACGACTGGATGGCCGCCGTCTCCGCGTACCGGCGGCACATCCCGGCGGAGGTGGCCCACCCGGGCCCCGACGTGGTCGCGGCCGCCCTCGACAAGGTCGGCCTGGCCGCACGGGCGGCCCGCGCCGGACTGGCCGCTCCGCAGACGCTGCCGGCCACGGACGAGGCGCTCGCGTCCTGGACCGGGCCGGTCGTGGTCAAGTGCCGCGCGCACTGGGCCCCCGGTCAGACCCGCCCCCACCGGATCGAGGCCAAGCTCTTCCCGGACGCCCGCGCCGCGGCCGCCCAGGTCCACCGGATCCGCGCCGCCGGTGCGGATCCGGTCCTCCAGCAGCCCGTGCACGGCAGCCTCGGGGCGCTGATCGGCGTCCAGCGCGACGGTCGCCTGCACGGGCGGGTGCAGCAGGCCACCTCACGGCTGTGGCCCACGCCCCACGGCGTCTCGGCGCGCGCCCGCACGGTCCCTGTCGACGAGGCGCTGGCGGCCCGCGCCGAGGCGCTGCTGCGCGAGCTGGGCTGGTGGGGGCTCGTGGAGCTGCAGTTCCTGACCGGCGAGGACGGGGTGCCGCAGCTCATCGACCTCAACGGCCGGTTCTTCGGCTCCATGGCCCTCGCGGAGGCCGCCCGCCCCGGGCTGGCCGACGCCTGGGCCCGTCTGGCGCTGGGCTGCCCGGTGCCCGAGCTGCCGGACGCCCGGACCGGTGTGCGCTACGCCTGGCTCGGCGGGGATCTCCGGCGGGCCGCCGCCGAGCGCCGCGGCGGCCTGGCGGCGGACGTCGCCGACACGCTCCGCTGGGGCCGCGGGGCCCAGCACAGCGTGTGGGACCCGCGCGACCCTGGCCCCGCCTGGCACCTGGCCACCTGGCGCCTCACGGGCGCGGCCCGCAGCCGGTAGCCCCGCTCAGCGCCGCCGCAGCACCGCGCCCAGGACCTCCCCGAGCAGGCGGCGCTCGGGCGCGCGCAGGGCGGCCAGGCCCAACAGGTAGGTCCCGCCCACCACGGCGGCGAGGACCACGGCGAGCACGATCGGCGGCAGGACGGGCAGCGCCTCCCGCACGCCCAGCCCGGCGCCGCCGGCGACGGCCGCCAGCAGGAGCGCCCGGCCGAGCAGGCCCGCGGCCGACCGCGGGTCGAGCCCGGCGTGCCGCCGGTGCAGCAGCCCCGCGTTGAGCAGCGCCGCCACGGCCAGGGACGCGGTGGTGGCCGCCGCGATCCCGGCGAGGCCCATCAGCGGGGCGAGGACGAGGTCCCCGGCCACGTTGACCACCATGGCCAGCACGGCCACCACCACCGGGCCCCTGGAGTCGCCGAGGGCGTAGGAGGCGCGGACCACCACCTGCCGGCAGCCGAGGGCGAGCAGGGCCGGGGCGTACCAGGCGACCGCCGTCGCCGTCGCCCGCACGTCCCCGGCGTCGAAGGCCCCGTGGCCGAACGCCGTGGCGACCAGCGGGGCCGCGGCCACCACGAACACGGTGCAGATCGGCGTCAGCACCGTCACGACCACGGACAGCCCGCGGTCCACGAGCCGCCGCAGCTCCGGGCGGTCGTCCGCGGCGGCGCCCAGCGCGGGGTAGAGGGGTGCCAGGAGCGCGGCGATGACCAGGGTCTCGGGCAGGTCGACGAGGCGCCAGCCGTACGACAGCGCCGAGATCGCCCCGTCCCCGAGGGTGGAGCCCACGGCGCGGTCGACCAGGGTGTTGACGTTCACCACGGCGTTGCCCACCAGCATGGGCGGGACCAGCCGGACGATCTCCCGGAAGCCCGGGTCCCGCAGCTCCCAGCGGGGCCGTATCCGCGCCCCCAGGGCCAGCACCGGGGGCAGCTGCATCAGCAGCCGCGCGGCGGACCCGGCCACGTAGCCGACCGCGAGCGCCGTGATCCCGTACCGGGGCCCGAACACGCCCGCGGCGGCGATCATCACCAGGTTGAACGGCACGCCCTGCAGCGAGGACCACGCGAAGCGCCCGTGCGCCTGGGCGAGCGAGGCCAGCAGATCGGTGCCGGCCACCAGCACGGTCGCCACCAGCACGATGCGGGTGAGCGCGGCGGTGGTGGCCGTCTGCGCGTCGTCGAACCCCGGGGCGAGCAGGCTCGTCACGGGCGCCGCGAGCAGGCCCACCACCACCCCGGCGAGGCCGAGGACGAGCACGGTGAGGGTGAGGGACACCTCGAAGCCCCGGTGGCCCCGGCACCCGGTGCCCTCGGCGCGCTCCCGGGCGGCCTCGCGTGCCGTCACCGGAGTCACGGAGCGGGCCATCGCCCAGGCGATCAGGCCGAGGACGACGTTCATCACGCCCTGGGCCACGAACCAGGCGTCCAGCTGCGCGCCGGCGCCGAACACGGCGCCGATCACGACGTCCCGGACGAAGCCCAGCACGGTCGAGACGGCGGTCAGCCCGGCCACGAGCACCGCGGCGCGCGCGATGCTCCAGCGTCCGCCCGGTCCGCCCACGGCTTCCGCCACCTCCCTGGTCCGGGTTCCCCGGCGAGGGGCGGACCGCGTCTCGTGCGTTGCGTCTGCGTGCTGGTGCGAATCGCCTGAACAGAATACACAGCCCCGTGCCGGGCCCCGGACCCGCCGGAGCACCCGCCCGGCCGCGGGGTGCGCACGGCTCAGAACCGGCTCAGGCCTGCGCGGTTAGACTGGCTCGGGCCGGTCCCCGCCGGCCCCGCGGCCGCTCCCGGCCCGGCACCCCCGACCCTTCCGACGATTGAGAGAGCCTTGCGAGAGTTCACCGCACGCTTCGCCACCGACCAGGAGATCGCCGACTGGGACGCCCACGTCACGGCGAACCCACACGGAGGCAACCTGCTGCAGTCCGCGTCCTTCGCGGACGTCAAGGCGGACCACGGCTGGCGTCCCCTGCACCTCGTGCACGAGCCCGTCGGCGGCGGGAAGGCCTCCTACAACCTGGTCCTCGAGAAGACGGTGCCGGCGCTCGGCCGCCTGTGGTACATGATCAAGGGCCCCGACGTCGCCTCCGTGGACGACATCCCCGGGATCGCCGCGGCCAACGCCCGGCTGGTGGCCGAGCAGCGGCTGAACGTCTTCGCGATCAAGATCGAGCCGGACGTGCTGGACTCGGACTACGCGAAGGGCGTGCTCGCCCGCGCGGGGCTGAAGAAGTCCTTCGACATCCAGCCCAACGACTCGACCGCGATCCTCGCCACGGACCGGGACGAGGAGGCCGTCCTGAAGTCCCTGCACTCGCGCGGGCGCAACGCGGTCCGGCGGGCGCTGCGCGAGGGCTGCACGGTCGAGCGCGTGGAGCTCACCGAGCAGAACATGCGGCGGATGTACGCGCTCATGGACACCGTGGGCCAGGGCGAGGCCAACGTGAACCTGCGCTCCTACGAGTACTACGCGAAGTTCTGGACCGCCTTCGAGCAGGCGGGCCAGGGCCGGCTCTACTTCACCTACGAGGACGGCGAGCCCTCCGTGGGCGCCTACGTGATCGCCTACGGGACGAAGGGCACGTACAAGGACGGCGGCTCCAAGCCCCGCCGGCGGCAGTACGGCGACTCCCACCTGCTGCAGTGGACGGCGATCACGGACCTGATGCGCGAGCACGGGATCGTCGAGTACGACTTCTGCGGCACCCCGCCCAGCGACCAGCTCAAGAACAAGGAGCACCCCTACTACGGGCTGGGGCTGTTCAAGACGAGCTTCACCAAGTCCGTGGTCGACTTCGTGGGCGTCCACGACCAGGTGCTGAGCCCGGCGAAGTACGCCGTGTGGACCAACGTGGCCGAGAAGGTCCAGCGCCAGCTGTGGGTCCGGCGCACAGGACAGCCCTTCTACTGACCCGGCCCCGCCCGGCCCCCGCCCCCGCCCCCAGGAAGGAGGAGCGCCGCTTGGTGACCGACCAGCGCACCCCTCTGCGTCCGTCCGCCGCCTACCCCTCCTCCGACGGCGGCGAGGAGCCCGACGCCTACGTCGTCGAACCGTTCGGCCCCGGCGGAGACACGACCCTCACCGGGGCCGCGCGCCCGGTCGCCCTCCTCGGCGCCGGGACCCCGCTGGTGCGCCCCACGGAGGCGCAGGCCCTGCTGGCCCGGCGCCGGGCCGGCCACGCCGCCGCGGACGTGGTGCCCGACGCCCCGCAGGCGCTGCCCGTGCTCAGCACCCGCCTGCTCCGCCAGTACGGGGACACCCCCGAGCCGGAGAAGCGCCGGGAGCTGCTCTCCGCCGCGCAGACGGCGCCGCTGAGCACATCGGCCCGGCGCCGTCGCCGCACCGACACGGGACCCGTCTCCCGCCCGGAGACCACGACGGTCGGCCCCGTCCCGGCCCCGGGCAAGAGCGCCGACCGGATGCAGCGCGGCGCCTACCCCTCCACCCGCGCCCAGGCCGCCCGGCCCGGCGGACGCTCCCGGCTGCGCTCGATGCTGCAGGGGGAGGCGGCCCCGACCGCCCCCATGCGCGTGGTCGAACGGCTCAGCGCCTCGCCCTTCGCCAACCTGCGCCGGTTCGGGGAGTCCACCAGCCGGGAGGCCCGGCGCACCCTGAACTTCGCGCTGCGGCTCGCGGAGACCATGTTCCACTACGGCGCGGACGCCCTCGACGTCGAGAACGCGATCATCGCGGTGTGCACGACCTACGGCGTCGAGAACGTCGAGGTGGACATCACCAACCAGGCCGTGACGATCAACTACATCGCCGACGACCGCGCCGGCGGCGCCGACGACCGGGCCGGCGGCGACGACACCCGCACCCGCGAGGACGTCTTCAACGACCCCGACACCAACAGCCACACGGTGATGCGGGTCGTGCGGTCCTGGACCGACAACTACGCCGGGCTCGCCGAGACCCACCAGCTGGTCGCGGACATCACGGGCGGGGAGATGCCCCGCGGGGAGGCGGAGCGGCGGCTCGAGGCGATCAACGCCAAGCCCAAGCCCTACCCCCGGTGGATGGTGCGGACGGCCACGGCGGCCGCGGCCGTGGCCATCACCGTGGGCATCGGCGGCGGCGTCCTGGGCGCGCTCGTCGCCGGCCTGTCCTCGGTGCTCAACCAGTTCGTCGCCCACCGGCTGGGCGCCTGGCGGATCCCGGAGTTCTTCACGATGGCCGCCCAGTCCGGGATCCTCACCACCATGGCGCTGCTGCTGTCCTGGTCGGGCCTGGAGCTGTCCCCGGCGCGCGTCATCGCGGGCGGGATCATCCTGCTCCTGCCCACCACCCGGATGGTCTCCACGATGCAGGACGCGATCAACGGCTTCCCCGTCACGGCCGCCGGGCGCCTGCTGTCCACCTCCATGGCGTTCCTGGGCCTCGTGGCCGGCATCGCGGGGGGCATCTCCGTCGCCGGCTACGCGGGGATGCCCCGGGTCGACGTCTCGCAGAGCGCCTTCGACCCCGTGGGGCCCCTGACCAACGGGGTGTTCATGCTGATCGCCACCGGGCTCATCGCGGTCACGATGCAGGCCAAGCCCCGGCACGTGCTGGCCACCACGGCGGCGGCCCTCGGCGGGCTCGTGGTCTACCACACGGGCATGGCCGCCGGCGTGGGCGCCCGCCTGGACACGGCGCTCGCGGCGGTCACCAGCGGGTGCGTGGCGACCGTCCTCGCGGCCCGGCTCCGGATTCCCCAGCTCATCCTGGCGATCCCCGCGATGACCTTCCTGCTGCCCGGGCTGTCCATCTTCCGCGGGCTGTACACCATC
>NZ_JARAMH010000032.1:0-24598 GCF_029524215.1 Kocuria oceani
CAGCCTCGGCAACGTCCCGCCTGCCGAGTTCGAGGCCGCCCACTACGATCAGATCACTGCGCCCCAGCCGGCGGCGCAGCCCGTATGAAGACGGCAGAGAAGCCGAGACGGTTCACCAGCCGGTCTCGCTTTTGGACGACCCGACCGCGCTGCTGCGCCACGGTCAGCGCCCGCTCGATCTGCTGGTTCGCGGTGCTGCTGGTCTTGGAGCGTCCAAAGAACTGCAGGACCTCTCGCTTGGCCTCGTCGCGGGGCAACGAGCCCCGGCGCGCGAGGATCACTTCGAGAGCGTTGGCGATCTCCACCGGGCTCACCTCCTCGATTTTCCGCTGGGCGGGGGTGCTGCGCCGGGCCAGGAGCCAGCGGTCCACGTCGAGACCCAGGGGCCATACGAACCCGTCGGTGTCGACATGCACGGGTGACTTCTCGATCTGCTTCTCGACCTTCTTGCGTTTGGCCGCCGTGGCCCGTCGGGCTCCGTGTGCCTGGCAGACGAGGGTAACCAGCCGAGCCTGGTGGACCGGCCCTTCGGCTTCGGCCACGAGCTCGATGGCGCCACGCACGCTCTCACGGTGGGCCACCTTCATGAGGCTCTCTAGCATCTCCGGCTCACCGACGACCTCCACCTCCCACGCCTCCCACGTCAGTGACCGGGGCGATTGCGGGCGCATGGACCCGCCCTCACGGATGCGGCCCTGGACGTCGACCTCTTCGTCCAGCTCGGGGTCCTCAGGTGCGGTCTCCGGCGATGCGGCAGGCACGTCGTCGCCGCCGTTATTGGTGGGCGCGGTCGGCGGCGTGGGAGCGGGAGGATCCCTGTGTGTGTCCGTCTCCTCGGGGCCGTAGTCCAGGACCAGTTCGTCGATGACCTGTCGGCGCAACTCCGTGATCCTATCCACCCCGGCCTCGTCGACGATGAACATCAACACGATGCGCACCGTGTCCACAGCGCGGAGGGCGTCGAGCACGCTGAGCTCGGAATTGTGGGCCACCTGGTTGCGCACGAGCCGCAGCACACCGCCGTAGGTACTGAGCGTGCGGTGCTTGTCGGTGGCGCTGAACGGGAAGCCGATGTCACCCAGGCGCTCCGTGACCATCCGCAGCTGCAACGCCACGTCATGGGTCGCGTAGGTGTAACCGTATTTGCCGCGCGCCTCGTCCAGGATGCGCAGCACCTGGATCCACTCCAGCTCACCGAGGTGCGGTGCCATCACC
Organism: Kocuria oceani; assembly: GCF_029524215.1. Lineage (NCBI taxonomy): Bacteria > Bacillati > Actinomycetota > Actinomycetes > Micrococcales > Micrococcaceae > Kocuria > Kocuria oceani. The sequence continues at coordinate 1,216 of NZ_JARAMH010000032.1, forward strand.
GCGCGAATGTGAGGTTCGAGTCCCTCGCCGAGGATCTTGAGGGCCTGGTGGACGTAGAGGTCGGGAGTCATGGTCGTGGTCATGGTCGCTCCGATCGAGCAAGAGGAAAGGACGTCGTGGTTATTCTCATCCGCAAATATACGAGGATGGCCCGACAATCTAAAATGTTTGGCAGGCGTTGTGGGACGGTTCGCGGGAAGCGGCCAAGGTGCGGCTGGGGCCTCAAGCTCATTCCCCGATTCTCTTGGCTTTCGACTCCCATACGGCGTGAGCATCCCGCTGTCCGTGGAGAAGCGTCAAGGTCTTAGGATAGGAGGTGGGCAATGGGTATCTCCTAAGCGGCGCAGCGGTGATGTCCATGAATTTGATGTGTATGGTAAAAGGAACAAAAACGTTCAGCTATACGCTCATCAACGGTGCTCCTAGCACGCTGAGCATAGGAGCCGGGGCTTCCGTGCGTGCATACGTCATCAACGAGGACCTCCGCAGGCATTCGGAGTAGATTCGTTAGTGCGAACATCGCCGTCGTCGTTGAGGAGATACGAACATGACGAGCCAGCTCCCGGGAACGTGGCACGAACCGCACCGGGAAGTCCTATTTCCTCCCTACGAAGCGCAGAGATTGTGGACCGAGCAGGCGATTCCTAAGCTGGAGTCCGTCGCTTCAACGTATGGCGGCTACATCACCTACGGGGATCTTGGCGACCATCTGTTCGAAACCACCAAGGTCCGCACCACGAACTTGCTCCCGCGGTGGATCAGGTTCACGCTCCACAACGTGCTCGACTACTGCGACGAGCGCAACCTGCCGGCAACCACGGCCCTTGTTGTACAGAAAGAATCCGGGCGAGTCGGCCCCGGGTTCAACGCCTGGCTTCAACTGCAGAACCGCCGCCCCATCGACAACGTGGACGAGCTCGAAGCCGTTGCGGCCCAAGAGCGGCTCGCGTCCTATCGCCTTTACTGCCCCGACGTGCCAGACAACGCGGTTCCCATGCCCACACCCCAACTCGGGAAAAGGATCAATTCGGGAGACGTCGAGTGGCCATGGGCCGCACCCCCCTGCGCGAGCTGTGGTGGACCGCTGAAGTTCTACGAACCCTGCCGCGTCTGCAACTGATCTTACGCGGGCCTCACGCCTCCATAGTGAAAAGCCGGAAATCCAGAGAATTGACCGGATCGTTTGATGGCACGCTACGCGGATTTCTTCGGCCCAGTGTCTCGGGACGCCCTGCGGCGATGGCCGCCCACCCCACCCCTTGGCCTGTAGCCAGAAGAAACCCTCAGCCACAGCCGGTGCAGCCGGAGATTCACCGTCCTGCAACCATGGGGAATGAGGAATTTACCGGTAGGGTAATTGGTGCGCGAGTGCGCTTATGACAACCTCCGATGCCCTTTTCCCCAAAGCATGGGAAAGGGCTCAGCCTGGGCATTCCGGGGCGTGAGCGCATTCCGGTGCAAGACATGACGAGATCAAGGGAAAGGTGCTGTGATGGCTCAGAGCGTGCAGATAATCCTGGAGGACGACATCGAGGGCGGCCCTGCGGAGGAGACCGTCCAGTTCGGTCTGGACGGCCGTCAGTACGAGATCGACCTCTCCACCGCTAATGCGGAGAAGCTGCGGGAGGCCCTGCGCCCCTTCGCCTCTTCTGGCCGGCGGGCCCAGTCCAAGTCCACCCGGACCACCGGGGCTCGCTCCTCCTCCGGTGGTAACCCGGAGACGGCGAAGATCCGGGCCTGGGCGAAGGAGAACGGGTACGAGGTCTCCGACCGCGGCCGCATCCACCAGTCCGTCAAAGACGCCTACTACGCCGCCCAGTAGACCCCCCACTCCCCCACCCGGACACCCCCTGGGGCCTGTCCCGGTGCTTGCGCGACAGCGGGGTCTGATGCCGGCGGTCACGGCCGGCGGCATCGCCGGGGAACGCCTCGGGGCAGGGCTCGAGCACGGGGCCCTCACCGTGGCCCCTCCGCACGATCAGCAGCCGGTGACGGGCTGAGGATCCGTTCCCGGCCACGGTGCCCCCGGGACGCCCCGCGTCCAGTCTGGACAGCGCTGGTCGTCCCTTCGGCACCCGATAACGACTCCTGCTGGGGGGCGGCCCTGGACCCTTGCGGCAGGGACGCGGGCACCCGCGTCGTTCGAAGACCCACGGAACCACCCACCCCATCCCGCCGCCTGTCACCAGAAGAAGAGAACCCGGCCCACCAGCAACGGTGAGCCGGGTTCCTGCGTCCTGGACCATGGGAAAGCCGCCCGCGGCCGCGCTCCTCCCCTGTCCCGGGGTCGGTGTTATCGGTTGAGCTGTTGGGCGTAGGCGTGCACGGCGTTCTCGATCACGGCACGGGCGGTGCCGTCGTGCTCGGTGAGCTCCTCGATGAGATCGGAGACGTCTTGGGCCACCCGCACCCCGAGCTGGATGGTGGGTTCCCGGCGCGGCCGGCCCCGGCCGCGCTTGGGTGCGGCCACCGCAGGCTCCGCCTCCGGTGTCGCCGGCACCGGAGGGGACGACACCACCGATGTCGCGGGCTGGGGTGAGGTAGCGCGTGGGGGTGTGTAGTCGACCGGGTCGATGTGCTCATCCGGTGCCGGGCGTGGCCGGCGGCGTTGGAGTGAGGCGGGGCGCTCGGGTTGCTCAGTCATCGCAGCACCTTCTTCGCGATCGCGGTGTAGGCCTCCAGGACCCGGGAACCCTTGCGGTATTGGCCGTACCACTCCCCCGATATCCGTACCTCCTGGACGATGGCCCGGTCCGGGATCAACGGCTCCAGGAACAACCCGGTGGCGCAGCTCCTCGAGGCTGGCCACCGCCGCCCGGCTCATGATCGTTTCTTTCACCCCACCGACGACGATGCTGGCCTCGGTCAGGGTGTCCGGGGCGCCCAGCTGCTGGCGGTGCCGGCGGAACTGGGCGACCGTTAGCCGGGCCCCGTCCACCTGCGTCGATGCCATCACTGGTGGCCGTGGCGGCGTAGACCACGGTGTCCGCCGCATTCAGTGCTGAGAGGGTCAGCGGCCCGCCTTGGCGGTTGGGGCAGTCGATGACCACCACATCCGCCTGAAGGCCGGTCAGGGAGATCAACAGCGGCAGCTCCGCATGATCAGCCTGGTCGGCTTCCCGGTTGGAGACGTTGCGGGCCGAGGGAATGACCCGGAGGTTGGGGTGCCACCCGCTGGGCACCGCGAGGTCTTCGGCCCAGCCTTCGGGGTTCTCATCGCCCAGGATTGCCCCAACGTGCATTCCTTCCGCCGAGGGCTGCACCCCGAACCACGTGGTGGAGGCCGCGCGGGGGTCGAGGTCAACAAGGACGACGTGGCGCCCCTCCGCGGCGGCAACCATTGCTGGGGAGACAGCGGTGGTGGTCTTGGTGACTCCGCCGGCGGCTGCTGCGTGCATCGGGCCGACCATGTTCACCGCCGCGCCAGGAACTGCACTGCTCCGGGGCCGCTGCGGTGAAGCCCTTCTGCACGGCACGGCGGGCAGGGGAGGTCATATCCAGCCTTTCCTGCGCCTGCCGGACCCGGGTGTTACTGAAGGTGGGTAGCGTCATTCGGGCGGACGCCCTCGGATTCGCGCACTGCACCGATGAAGGGATGAAGAGATGGCCAGCCCACAGGACGACGGATTCCAGGACCACGATGCCGCCGGGCTGACGGAGGAGGATTTCCAGCACCTCATGAAGGCCGAGCCGGAGAAGTATCCGGAGCATCTCCAGATCGCCAGGTCCCTGGATCAATGGGCCAAGACCGTCAAAAAGCAACAGGCCTCCGGTGAGGTGAACAGCCTGGACCAGCAGCGCCTGCAAAGCTTGCTGGTGGCACTGCCCGAGGTCGCCACGGCCCTGCGGCAAGGACACTTCCTGCCCGGCAAGCAGCACCGGGCACCCACGGAGGCAGAGCTGGAGGACGCTGAGCGCGCTGCCGACGCCAAGCTCAAAGCAGCGTACGAGGAAGGCTACAACGGCTAAAGAAGGCCAACATCCGAAGTGTTTCCAGGGCCCGGTATCGATCGGGCCGGAAGTGCTCGCAAGAGTCTTTGCCGGATCCTCGCCAGCGCCCCTGATGATGATAGCCGCAGCACAGTGCGGTGTTGGCCGGCGGGGTCAGCGGGCCGGTGGCCCACCGGGGGCGCCACCGGCCACCGCGGTGGACCCACCGTGGAAGAAGAAGCCGGTCAACGTTGCCTTCGCGATTCTCCCGGTTCGCGGTGAGCTTTTCGCTCGTAGGCTGTTGGTGCGCATCCCCCGTGTACCTGGAGGTCACGGACACCGTTGCGTACCCCCGGAACAGGAGGAGACCCCCCGATGACCGACGCCCCGGACCGATCAGCGGTCCTGCACCCCGTGCCAGCCCAGCGCTCGATGGTCGTGATCCCCCGGGTCCACGACGGCTCCGGGGCCCGGACCCGCTACGGGCTGGTGCACGCAGAACTGAACCCGGACGGGCAGAGTTGGATGTTCCCGTAAGGCCCGGTCCTCGACCCCGACCAGCTGCGCGCCGGGGCCGCGGGGCTGCTGGAAGAGGAGCTCGGGCAGTCCATGTCCGCGGCGGTGATCGCCCCCGCTGGGCGTCCTCTACGCTGACCAGCGCAAGGAAGAGCGAATCGACGTCATGCTCGCGGTCGCCCGCCGCACCGACACCGACTACGGCCAGACATTGGAGCCGGCCGGGATCCCCGGGGACCAGTGGGCCGATGAGCAGCACCTGCTCGAGCTGGTGAAGACCGGACGGATCGTGGACACCACCACCGCCTCAGCCATCGCCGTGCTGCAGGCCTGCGGTGAGCTGGTGGCCTGACCACCGCAAGCCCCGACACCGTCTCCCCCAGCCCAGCAGCCCCAGCACCGCGGTGACCCCGACACCCCCCAGACCCCACCACCCCGGTCCCCTGGGGGCGACACTGTGAGAGCCTGGTCCCGTTCCCACCCCCTCCCCCATGGAGTTCCCATGCCCGCCGCCATACCCGCCCCGATCCGCGACGACGACCCGGTCGTCGGCTCCTTCGCCGTGGCCGCCCAGCTGCGGATGACCACCACCGGCACCACCGCACGCCTGGCCGTGGCCCTGCCCGATCATGTCCACCTCACCCCCGCCACTCTGGTGCCAGCACTGCTGTCCCTGGGCCAGCAGGTCCTCACCGACTACCGGCTCACCGGCCACGAGCTGCCCGAGGTGGAGGTCACCGCGGTGGAACGGGTCCAGACCGTCCCGGCCACCGCCACCGCGACCGGATTCACCCTCGGAGTCATCAACGACCTGGAAGCCCGCCGCTCGACCATCGCCGTGGACTCGGACCTTCTACTGGGCAACGACGGCGGCCTCCTGCTGATCGCCGCCACCCTGCTCTGCGGCGCAGAGCACCTCCTGGACGCCGGGGACCACCCCGCCGACCGGCCCGCTCCGGCCAGGAAACGGTCCTCCCGCCGCCGGGGCCCTCGCCGCAATCGCTGACCCGCGGCCGCCCGTTGGAGCACTACCGGACGAACGATCTCCATTTATTCCATTCACTCCATACAGTGAAAGGACCGTAGCCGGGCTGATCGACAGGGACCGGGGGCTTTAGGCGCCCCGCCAGGATGTGGCAACCGATACCACTGGCGGGCACGGCCGCGCTGTCAGGAGCCCGGTGCGGGCACAGCGGGTGGGTACGGCGCCACGTGGGGGCTTGCTGGCCCGGTGATCAGTAGGCCGGGCCGGAGGTGATGCGTGTGGCGCCGCCGTGGGTGTCCCGGCGCAGGAAGGACAGACCCACCATGGTCACCCCCAGCACCAGGTGCAGCCAGTTGTCGGCGTCGTTGAGGGGAACGAAGTTGGCCGGCGAGTCCTGTCCCACGAGCAGACCGTAGATCCACAGCAGGAGATAGACCGCCCCGCCCCAGCGCAGATAGTTCCGCGCCCCGGAACCGGTTCGGGCCAGGACGATACCGGCGATGCCGTAGAGCAGGTGGACGATGTTGTGCAGCCAGGAGACCTGGAAGAGGCCCATCAGCATCGCCTCGGAGTGGTGACCGGCGGCCATCAGCTGGTCGTAGTTCGTGGTGATCCCCGGGATGAATCCGGCCAGACCCACGAGCAGGAACACGGCCCCGTAGACCAAGGCAGCGATCTGGACCGGTGAGCGGTGCGAGGTGGCCCGGTCGGCGGGAACAGTCATGTTCTTTCCTCGTTTCGATCGTGGCGGACACGACCCCCAACAGGGACATCGCACCAGCGAACAAGCACTCACCAGTGCTGCAAAGCATGCTTACGGTCTCCAGCCTAGGCAGTCGCCATGCCCGGGCCCAAACATTTCTCCACCTGGCCAGCACCCCTCACGGTGCTTCACACCGGTGCCGTGGCCGAAGGCATCACCCCCACAGAAAGCCGGGCTCTGCCGCACTTTCGGTGGCGGTGCGTCGCCTCGACGGTTGGTTCGTGCTTCCAGGCTTCTCATGATGGGGCATGGTTGATGCGAAAATGCTGGTCGGGATGGTGTTCTCCGGGTTGTCGGCATTGGTGATCGAGGGGATCGAGGACGCTGGCGAGATGATCGTGGTTCGCGCGTCGACGCGCGGCGGGGCGGTGGAGTGCCCTGCGTGTGGGACGCCGACTCGGAGGGTCCACGCCTTTCACGAGCGGATGCCCGCAGACGTGCCGGTCGATGGGCGGCGTGTACTCCTGCGGGTGCGGATACGCCGGATGCGGTGTCGATCATCTAGCTGCGCGCGGCAGACCTTTCGGGAGCAGGTCCCGGGGTTGCTGGAGCGCTACGAACGCCACACCGTCCGGCTCAGAGAACAGGTCCGAGCAGTTGTGCGCGAGCTCGCCGGCAGAGCATCGGCCCGGCTGTTGCCCGCACTCGGGATCGCCGCCGGGCGGGACACCGCCCTGCGGACGTTGCTGGGCATCGCGCTACCCGACCGCGCCGTGCCGGCGGTGCTGGGGATCGACGACTTCGCGCTGCGCCGCAGCCGGAACTACGCCACCGTGCTGATCAATGCCGACACTGGCCAGAGGATCGACGTGCTGGCCGGGCGGAGCGCCGGGCCCCTCACCCAGTGGCTTCGCACTCATCCAGGAGTGCAGACCGTGTGCCGGGACGGGTCGGCCGCGTACGCCCAGGCCGTCCGGGACGCGCTGCCCGGAGCGATCCAGGTTGCCGACCGGTGGCACCTGTGGCATGGTCTGGCCGAAGCCGCCACCAAAGAGGTCGCCGGACACTCCACGTGCTGGGTGGGAGCAACGGGTCTGCAGGACGGCCCCCGGGCCCGCACGACTGCCGAGCGTTGGCGGCAGGTTCACGAGTTGCTCGACCAGGACGTCGGGCTGCTGGACTGCAGCCGGCGGTTGAACCTGGGTCTGAACACAGTCAAGCGCTACGCCCGTGCGAGCGAGCCGGAACGCCTTCGACGTGTCCCGCAGTACCGGCCCACGCTCGTGGATCCCTATCGCGAGCATCTGCGGCATCGGCGAGCCGAAGAGCCCGGAATCCCGGTCACGCAGCTACTGGATGAGATTCGTGAGCTCGGCTATCCCGGCAGTGCGAACCTGCTACATCGCTATCTGAACCAGGGCCGGGCTGATGAGGACCAGGCGCATCTGTCGCCTCGCCGTGCGTCCCGACTGATGCTCACCAGACCGGATAACCTGACCGATCGGCAGAGCGAGCGTCTTGACCGGCTCGCCGCCTCATGCCCGGAGATGACCGTTCTGCGCTGTCTGATCCGGGATTTCGCCGGCCTCCTGAAGCCTGAACAGACCAACCGGGCGAGACTGGAGACCTGGATTTGCGCCGCCCAGTCGGCCGATCTGCCGCACGTGCGCTCATTCGTACGTGGACTCGAACAGGACCTTGACGCCGTCATTGCCGCGCTCACCAATCCCCACCACAACGGCAGGACCGAGGGCGTGAACACGCGCACAAAGATGCTCAAACGACAGATGTACGGCCGCGCCGGCTTCACCCTGCTCCGCCACCGTATCCTTCTCGACTGATGGGTCCTCACCCAAGCACCGAAAGTGCGGCAGAGCCGAAAGCCGGACACCACCCCTCGTCCGGCTTTCTGCATTCCCCGCACGACGCTCACCCACCCCTCGGAAAACTCTGGTCGACGATGCCCCCCGCGCGGGCCACCGCTGACAAGGGAGGCCGGTACCGGCGGACGCGTTGTGGAAGGGAGCTCGCTTCCTGGGTGTTCTCAGGTGATCCAGGCGTGCTGGGCCGGGGACCAGAACACGGCCCCGGCCCCGTGGTGGGCCAGCTGCTCGCGGATCTGCTCATCGGTCATCGAGGAAGAGCCGGACAGGGGGTGGAAGTCCTGGCGCGCCACCGCAGCCCGGGAGGCGGCGTAGAAGCGGTCGGGCTCCTGGGCGAGGATTGCGGTGAGCTCCGCTTCGGCCAGCAACGCGATGGCCACCAGCTCCCGGTCGTAGGGCACCTCATAGAGGCGGCCGCCGATGGTCTCCTGGTAGCTCAGCCCGGCCCGGGTGAAGTCCTCGATCCACGCCTCCAACCGCTCCTGGCGCATCCGGCGTTCCTGCTCGGTGGCGCCTCGGACCGTGAGTTGCTCCGGGGCCCCGTCGCCCTCGGTGACCACCGCGACGACGGTGCCTTCCAGGAGCAGTTCCAGGCACTGGGCCGCATCCGCCCCCGGGTAGGCCTCCGGGGTGGCGGTGTAGGCCCCCAGCACGTAGTCCGTGGTGGCCGGGACGCACCGCAACGTGGCCGGCAGCAGGCGGGTCGGGATCGTGCTGTGCGTGGGTGCCATTGGTTCTTCCGGGATGCGGGACGGGAGGGACAACACCTAGTCTCGGCCACCGCTACAGTGATCCGGCGACGGCCCGGCCCAGCCCCCGGTGCCCGGCGTGTCACCGCGCCGGGGTCGCTGAGCACCAGAACACCGCCTCCCTCACAGGGCATTGAGCGGGCACCGGGCCAGTGGCCCGGTCGCGCCCGGGGCGAGGGACTCACCCCCGGACCCAGAAGCGGCGCCACTGGCTCGGCGGGGCGTCATCTTGTCGAGCCTGCCGCACCGGCACCCCGGCCTGGGGGCGGAACACGTGAGAGGCTGTCCCCGTCCCCGCCGCTGCCCCACGGAAGTACCCATGAGCGCTGCCACTCCACCCGCCGCACCCGCCCCTGCGGTGGACGAGAGCCCGGTCGTGGACTCCTTCACCGTCGCCGCCCAACTGCGCATGACCGGCCCGGGCACCCGCGCACGGCTGAGCGTGGCCCTGCCCGACCAGACGACGCTCACCCCCACCGCGCTGGTGCCGGCGTTGCTGAGCCTGGGACAGCACGTCCTCACCGACTACCGGCTCACCGAACACGAGCTGCCCGAGGTTCAGGTCACCGCCGTGGAAAGGGCGGAGACCGTCCCGGCCACCGCCCGGGCGACCGGATTCACCGTGCGCGTCACCAACGACCTGGAGGCCAGGCGCTCCTGGCTCGTGGTGGACTCGGGCCTGCTGCTGGGCAACGACGGCGGGGTGCTGCTGATCGTGGCCACCCTGTTCGCCGGGGCAGATCACCTGCTCGAGTCCCGGGACGCCCCCGCCGACCGGCACACCCCGGCTCAGCGCCGGCCACCCCGGCGCCGCGGCCCGCGCGCCCGGCGCTGACCTGCGCCCGGCACCGGCACCGGCACCGGCACCTCAACACTTTTCACGCCGCCACACCCTGCCCGGGCTACCCCGTCACGACCCCGCCCAGGGCCCCGACCCCTCCCCCACCGCCCGGTGCGGTCCCTGTGATCGGGCCGGTGAGCCGGTCGGAGACCACACATCCGGTCAGCACACCGGGCAGCGCGGGATCACCACCCGCCCCTGGGGCAGGGTGGTCCCTGCGTGGCAATGCGATCAGCCCCTGTCCGGGGACGGTCCTTTCTGCCAAGGTGGGGAGCGCACGTCCATGACGTGCACGAGCCCTCCGAACCTCGGAGATGCTCGACAGATCGCAGAACAGAAGTAGGTAGAAGATATGACTACTGGTGTGGTCAAGTGGTTCAACGCCGACAAGGGCTTCGGCTTCATCACCCCCGACGACGGCTCCAAGGACGTGTTCGCCCACTACTCCGCCATCGCCTCCAGCGGGTTCCGCTCCCTCAACGAGGGCGACCACGTGGAGTTCGAGACCCAGGCCGGCCCCAAGGGCCCCCAGGCGGCGAACGTCACCGTCCTCCCCTAACCCGTTTCGCGGTCTTCAAGCTGAGGTCCGCGACGACCGGCACAAGCGGGTCCACTACCAAATCCATCGCCACCTCGCCCGCAGGCGCGGTGGCGATGGCTTTGTCGTCCAGAACTCCCCAGGCTTTACCAGCAGGTGCCCCATGTCACCCAGGACAGACTGTCCTCACCGGCCCAACGATGCAGACTCGGTGTCCCAATCTCATCACCGGTCCAGGGAAGATCTGCCGAGAAACCCGTGGCCCGGCCACCTTGGAGGACCTTAAGAGGTTCGACGGTCCCCAGAAGAATAATCTCCATTTATTCCGTTAACTCCGTTGCGTAAATGGAATCCATGAGGCCTAGGTTTCTCGTACTAGTACTTGGGGGGTCGCCCCCGGGTCACGGTGCCTGCCCCGCCGAAGGGCCGGCCGCCGTTGACCTCGTCGCGGTACTGCCGGATCCGGTCGGTGATGATGCCTGCGACGAAGTCACTGAGGGTTTCGCCGCGCTGGGCGACCTGACTGTAGGCCGACCGCAGCTCGGCTAGGTCGTCCATGTCCATCTGGACCTGGAGGCGCCGGCGGGTGTCCGTGGCAGACGCCTTTCTCTTCTCGATCTTCTGATTTTCGGAAGCGGGCACGGTTTCCTGCGGTCCAGCAGGAGCCGGGGCCTCAGGCGCGAGTGCTGCGGCTGCGGGTGGGGCCGTGGTGTCGGCTACGGAGGGAGCGACGGCGTCCTGTCCGGTGAGGAAGGTGGACTTCCGGCGGCGGCCTGTGGTGGTCATGGTGGGGGTCGTTCCTTTCGTGCCGGCCGGGGTCACCGGCGGGTGATCTTGGCCAAGTGGCGGGTGTAGAGCTCGGCCATGGGCTGGCCGCCCTTGATGCGGTCCAGGGCGTCGCCAGTCTCGATGGCATCGCGGATCACGGCGCGCTTGGGGATGGGTGGGTGGAGCAGTTGCTCCCCCAGTGCTTCGTGGAGGGTCAGCCGCCATTCCTGACCGGCTAGGGTCGTACGCTCCCACTTATTGAGCAGCACCCCACGGACCGTCAGCTGGGGGTTGTAGTGCTGCTGGACAGAAGCGATGGTGTCGCGCATCAGTGCCACTCCGTCGGCGGCGAACAGGCTGGCCTCGGTGACCAGGACAGCCCCGTGGGCAGCGACGAGGGCGTTGATGGTGAGCATGCCAAGGTTGGGTGGGCAGTCGATGATGACTAGGTCGTAGCGGTCGCTCGCACCCTCGAGAGCCCGCTGGAGAGTGCGGGCGCGGTCTTCGGTTCGCGGAGCCTGGGTCAGTTCTTGCTCGATGATCGCCAGTGCCCGGCCGACGGTGGGGGCAAGGTCAACGCCGGGCCAGATGGTCGGCACGATGACATCACTCAGCGACACAGGTTCCTCCCCCGGCGCCTGCTGCGGGTTGATGACGTCTGCCAGGCTCACCTCGTCAAGCGGCAGCCGCTCGGGCGTAAGAGCGGTGGTGAGGTTGCCTTGCGGGTCCATGTCAATGGCGAGCACGCGCTTGTCGGCGCGCTGGGCGGCGCGGATGAGGTGATAGGCCGTGGTGGTCTTGCCCACGCCGCCCTTCTGCAGCACGGTGGCGAGGATGTCCATGCGGTGCCTCCTTTGAGTATTTCCCTCAGTTTAGTAAATGGAGGCATTTAGTAAATGGATTCCATAGGCGTGTCGCCAGTGTCACCTGGCGAGGGAGAAGTACATGCGGTCAAGGTCGTCGCGGGCGCGGCAGGCTGCGCCGACAACTTCGAGCCAGTGCTCACCATTGAGATGCCGGGCGATGACGCACGCATCAGTGGCAGCGTCAGCGAGATTCTGCACCTTCTCGATAGCTCCTCCAGACGGCGGGCCTGGCTGATCAACCATTCGATGAACCCCTCGCTGTCGGCGGCAGCTTGGTCAACCGTGCGCAGCTTCTGAGCCTGGGCCAGGGCCTCCTAGGCTGAGCGTGCCGCTTGCTGCGCGACGGCGCGGCGCTTGTGAGTCGAATGCTCGGGCTGGAGGGATATAGCGCCCTCAGGCCGATGGGCTCGAGGGCAGGGGTGCAGGACGTTGTGGCGCCCCGCGCGAGGGCTCAGGAGAGTTGGGCACGCTGTAGAGCTAGATCCCGAAGCTTGTCGGGGCGGAAGCCGTGCCAGTGGTCATGCACGGTGCCATCGACATTACGGATGACCGTCACGGGGACGCCCTGGTATCCCAGACTGCGGATGAAAGCGGCGGCGGCGGGCAGGGCTGCCACATCAATGAGACCGAAGGAAATGTCTTTGCGATCCATTGCTTGGCCGGCGGCCTGACAGTCGACGCACCCCGAGAGGGTGTAGAGAGTGACGGTGACCATGGTGTACTCCTGAGCTCATTGACAGAAGGGATCTTGGACGTACAGGGCGTGTCCAGCGGCTTCGCCGTCATGGAGGACGGCGCCGACTCCGGCGGTATCGGCTTCGGGGATGACATGGGGTAGAGCACGCGGGCAATGTCGGCGTAGCGATGCCATTCTCACCAGCCGGTCGGACAAGGGAGTCCAGCAGGACTGCATGTGGAAATGGTCAGGTGGGTGCTCGCAGGGCTCCTACTCGATCTCAGCGAGTACCGAGAGCATGTCGGCCTCGGTAGCGATGGCGGGAGGTCACAGCTTCCTCTTTGAGAGCTTTAATCCATTACTTCCATTTATTCCATTAATTAAATGGATGATTTGGGGGAAACATTGTTGATTGTCTTCTCAACAACGAGGCCTCTCACCGGCCGTCAGCTGATGAACACCCCCATGGCCCTGGGTGTACCTCATCGCTGCCTAGAGAACTGAACGGGCATCCCTACCGACTATTTTCCAGCCAGCGTCACCCTCCTCGTACACCAACACCTGCACTCACCCAATTTTCACAGCTTGACAGCGGGAGTGGGGTATTTGGAATTTACTCACCCAAATCATCCATTTACTCCATTCCTCCCATTTACCCCAGCAAGCACACCGATGCCCGGATGGTGCTGGTAGGTACCGAGATTCGCCTGGGGCTGAGTGGTTCCCGCGGCTTTTTCTTGGGCAATCATTTCGGAGGCCCGCCAGGGCCGAGGGAATGTGCGGCAGCCCTCGCCTGCCTCTTGGACCTTCCGCGTATCTGTCGCCATGCATCCGAGGAGATGGAGATACGCCATGACACTCAGGGGCGCCTCGAACCACCTCGTTTAAGTCAGGGCGGTCGGCGCTCTGACAGAAGGGATGTTCGGTCGAACCACCCAGCACCGCCAAGACTTCGGCGCGGGCTGCTGCCCGGCGACCGTGGCACCACGGGCCAGAGCTCCGGCGGCCACGGCGAACTTAGAATCCTCGGCGGCGATCTTCAGGTGCATCTGTAGGTGCTGCGCCGAGCAAAGAGGGCACGCCGTAGTTCTCAATGTGCATCAGGAGGCGCGATCCGAGATCCAGGCCGCCAGAGCGGAGGCCGTCGAACAGGGCCGGGCGCACGCTCATGAGAAGGGCCGCCGCGAGGAAGCCGAGTACGAAGCGCAGCGACTGCGGGCTGAACTGACCACGGCCCTGGACAGAACGCGGGCCCTGGAACTGGCAATGCAGAGCGAGCCACCCCAGGGTCGTAAACGAGCTGCATCCGGAGTAAATGGCTTTAACGGATTCCATTTACTCCATAGAATCCAATGAGTGAACTGGTCTCAGTGGACGATGCGTAGTTCGTTCCAATCGGTGGTGTACCTGGGGGAGAGGTCGGCTTGGCGGTTGATCCAAGGGGCGGGGGAGTGGGCGCCGGTGCGGCCCAGGGCGAGGGTGCCGGTGCCGAAACGGCGGTTCACGGCGTCGATGAGCTCCCCGAGGGGGGCGGGCTGCTCGAGCACCCCGGGCAGGACCGGGACGGCCCCGTCGGGGGCGAGGTCCATGCACAGGATGCCGGCGCGCATGTAGGACATCCCGTGCATCAGCTTGGGCACCAGCGCCGCTCGGGCCGCGGCCACCAGGGGAGTGGGCTCGTTGGTGGGCACGGCCAGACGCACGTGGGTGGAGACGTTGTGCGTGGGTCCGGGCCGGTTCGGGGAGGTGGTGGCGAAGACGGTGAGGCGCCCGGTGACCTCGCCTTCCTTCCGAAGCCGGCGGGAGGCGCGCTGGGCGAACTCGGCCACCGCCGCCCCGACGATCTCCGGGTCATGAATCGGGTCCGGAAACGACCGGGAGACCAGGATCTGCTGCTTGGCCGCCACCTCGTCCTCGACCGGTATGGCGGGGAAGCCGTTGAGCTCGAGCACGGTGCGCATCTGCACCACGGAGAACGCCTGCCGGATAGCCACCGGGTCCGCATCGCGCAGCTGCGCCATCGTCTCGATGCCCATCGCCTCCAGCCGCTTGGCCAGCCGCCCGGCAATGCCCCAAACCTCGGTCACCGGCAGCACCGCCATAAGCCGGTCCCAGTACCCCTCCGGGGCCTGGTCCCAGTGGACCACCCCACCGGTAGCCGGCAGCTTCTTCGCGGCCTCAGTGGCGATCTTCGCCCGCGTCTTCGAACTCGCGATCCCGATGCTCACCGGCAGCCCGACATTGCGGGCCACCGTGGCTTTCAGCCGGCGCGCCCACCGGGCCTGCTCCTCCGGCGTGCCGTCGGGTGGAAGCAGGAAGCACTCGTCGATGGAGTACACCTCCTGACCCAGACTGTGACGGGCCAACAGCAGCATCACCCGCTGGGACAGGTCGGCGTAGAGCTGGTAGTTGGAGGAGCGCTTGAGCAGCCCCCATTCCCCGCGCTATTGCGTCAGATGCAGGATCCGCATGGCCATGCGTGTCGGTAATGCTACAAGGGAGCGCAGCGAGGTCTGCGTACTGGTGCGGGATGCGGGTTGCTTGACGGCCAGGCTTCGCGTTTAATGCATGATTAAAGCATTCAGCGGAAGGATTGGGATGGTCCTCGAGCGCGTACCGCATGGGTCGGCGTCACTGTACCTGGCCGGTGGGGTGTCGTTCCTCAACGAGGCGGAGGCGGTGTTCTCGGCGATGTTGGAGGGCTGGCGGATGCAGCAGATCGGTGGCCGCCGTCTTCGCGAGGGGACGGTGAAGCAGTCGCTAGGGATCGTCGGCCGGTTCAGGGACTACACGAACGACCACCCCTGGGGATGGTCTGCGGCGGATCTGGACGAGTGGATGACTCTGCTGGTGTCGCAACGCAAGCTCGCCCCCTCCACGATCCGCACTTATCAGGGCGCGGTGCGCGGGTTCTGCGACTATGTCTGCTCCCCGCATTACGGCTGGGTCGAGCAATGCATGGAACGGTTCGGCACGCACCCGGTGCAGGTTTGTCATGAGTGGAACACGCTGCCTCATCTGCAGGACTACGAGGGCAAGCCGGGTCGGCGCCCGCTCACCCGGGCCGAGTTGCAGGCGCTGTTCGACCACGCAGACGCCCAGGTGTCCCGACTGCTGGAGGAGCATCGCAAGGGCGCGTTGCCGGCGTTCCGAGACGCGACGCTGCTGAAGGTGACCTACGCCTGGGGATTGCGCGCGAGTGAGGCGGTCGGGCTGGACGTGACCGACTTCTACCGCAACGCCAAGGCCCCGCAGTTTGGCGAGTTCGGGGTTCTGGAGGTCCGTCACGGCAAGGCCTCCCGCGGCGGCCCGACCAAGCGACGGGCAGTCGCGACCTTGTTCGAGTGGGCGGTCGAGGCGCTGCGGGACTACCTGGAGCAGGTGCGTCCGCTCATGGTGCAGGACGACTCCATGGCTCTGTGGGTGTCGGAGCGAGGCACCAGGTTGCGGCCGCGGGAGCTGTCGGAGCGATTCGCCGCCTACCGGGCCACGCTCGAGTTCGACCCGGAGCTGTCCCCGCACTCGTTGCGGCACTCCTACGTGACCCACTTGATCGAGGACGGGGTGGATCCCGGGTTCGTGCAGCGGCAGGTCGGGCATCTGCACCAGTCGACCACGGCGGTCTACACCGGGGTGAGCACGGACTACCTGAATACGATGATGGCCCAGGCGATCGAAGGGATGCGGCCGAAGCCGCGCGAAGAGGAAGATGAGGGGCGATGAGACTGATCGAATACGAGTGGCGGCTGCGGGAGTTGATGGCCGCGGCGGGCATGTTCTCCACGACGAAGCTGGTTCCGTTGCTGGCGGAGCGGGGCGTGCACCTGTCGACGAGCCAGGTCTATCGGCTGGCGACGGAGAAGCCGGAACGGATGAACATGCAGGCGCTGGTCGCGCTGCTGGACATCTTCGACTGCACCTTCGAGGAGCTCGCGCCCCGGGTCGTGCTCGGGGAGAACGCAACGACCGGTACCGCAGATCCTGCCCCGGAGCGCGGGAACACCGCCACGAACCGGCTGCGGGAGTCAGGGCTGCGGCCGCGCCGGGCGCAGATCCTGCCACCGGATGCCTGACCCGGTCCTCGACGCGATCGCCAACCGGGTCGCGGCGGTCGAGGAAACGCTGCCGCGTGAGCGGATCCTCCACATCGTGGAGGCGTCGTTCCGGCAGTTGGCGCCGGCCCGGCGCACGCTCGACGCGCTGGACGAGTTCCCCGAGCTGCTAACCGCCGGTTCCCCGAAGACACCGCCCGCACTGGGGAAGCTGCTGATCCGGTTGCGGGAAGCGGGCGCGTCGACGGTTCAGCAGCCTCGCTGCGTGATCTGCGGGCAGGCGCGGGTGCTGTCCCGGGTGATGCCGCACGGGCACGCCTGCACTGCGTGCACCCGCGACCTGCAGAAGATCGTTGCTCCGTGCGCCCGCTGCCGCAAGACCGCACAGTTGCAAGCGGGGCCGGCTGGGCTCGACTACTGCCGGCGCTGCTGGCAAGAGATGAAGCCCGGTGCTGCGGCCCGCATCGTGGCGGTGATCCGCGCGCATCGTCGGATCTCCCCGGCGATGATCGAGTCCGCGATCGAGCAGCTGCCGACCGCCCGGGACCAGCGGGTCCGGCTGATGCTCGAGCTTCAAGCACACGCCGCGACGTGGTTCGCCGACCCGGCGGAAGGGACGGTGCTGTTCGCGAGGTTCTACGACCTGTTGCGTGCCAACGGGGCCCAACTGTCGGAGCGACGTTGCGGGCACTGCTCGAGCACACGAGGGCTCACCGAACGCGTCGACGGGAGGATCAGCTGCCACCGCTGCTACCGCATCGCCCACCACGACGTCTGCGACGGCTGCGGGGACCATACGAAACTGGAGCGGCGGCTCTCGGACGGGCGCCGGCTCTGTCAGCACTGCACGAACCAGCTCCCCGAGGAGAACGCCCAGTGCGTGCGCTGCGGCACCTACCGGCTCATCGCCTACCGCAGCGCCGACGGCCCGTTCTGCTCCACCTGCAGGACCCAGTCCCAACAGGACATCTGCACCGTCTGCGGCCACCACGAACCCTGCCGGTTCCGCGGCACCGGCAAGGCCATCTGCCAGGAGTGCTCCAAGAAGGCGAGCATCGACACCTGCACGATCTGCGGCCACCTCCGCCCATGCCGTCGGCCCGGCACGGCCCGCGCCGCCTGCCGACAGTGCTCCGCCCGACGCGAGCCCTGCACCAGCTGCGGCGAGATCAGGCTGCGGCACAAGCGCGCCGAGGACGGGAACGGGTTCCTCTGCTGGGCCTGCACCCCGCCGATCATCGAGGCCTGCACCAGCTGTGGTGAGGACCGGATCGTCAACGGCCGCCTCGACGGACGCCCGTTCTGCCCGCTGTGCTACCCCCGGCAACCCGAGTCCTTCCGCCCCTGCACCAGCTGCGGCACCATGACACGGCTGATCGCCAAGCTGTGCCCACGCTGCCGCGCGGACCAGATGATCCGTGCGATGATCCCCGACAACCTCGCCGCCGACGACCCGCGCATCGGGCAGCTGCGGGACCGATGGTTCCTGGGCGCCCCGAGCAAGATCATCTACGCCTTCGAGCGCGGCACACTCGCCTGCACACTCATCATGAAACTGCTGCGCGACCCCGGATTGCGCACCCACGCCTACCTCGACAGCATCGGCAGCGAGCAGCAGATCCGCCCCATGCGGTCGGTGCTCATCGACCACGGCCTGCTCCCACCCCGCGACGAGCTGCTCGCCCGGTTCGAAACCTGGCTGCCCGAAGCCCTGGCCACCATCCCCGACCCGGGACAGCGGCGGACCATCACCCAATACACCCGCTGGCGGCACCTGCGCGCTCTGCGCAACCTGCCCGGCCCGGTGCGTACCGGACAGCTGTCCTGGCGCCGGCGCGAGATCGAGGCCATCATCGAGCTGCTGCAGGAAGCGCGCCGACGCGACCGCACTCTGGCGACACTCACCCAGGCCGACATCGACCACTGGCTCCACCGCGCCCGCGCACCGATCCACCACTTCCTCGCCTGGACCACCCGCACCCACCACACCGGTCCGCTCACCGCACCAACGCCGCGCTCAACGGGTCTGAACCCGTTGCGGATCAGCGATGACGAACGCTGGCGGCTCTTCGCCGACGTCACCGCGGACACCAGCATCGACCCGCACACCAAGTTCGCCGCCGGCCTCATGCTCATGTTCGGGATCCGCGCCTCCCAGATCGTGCAGCTGCGCCCCGAGGACATCACCATCACCGACGAGACGGTCCAGGTCGCCCTCGGCGCCGCCCCGCTGGTGCTGCCCGTCGAGCTGGCCCCCGCCGCAACAGGCGCCACTGTGAACAGGGCTGCGCCGCGTATGTTCATCGCCGGCGTCGACAACGACTGGCTCTACCCCAGCCCACGCGCAGGTCACCACCTGAACGCGAGCACCCTCAACGGCCGGCTGCGCAAAATCGGGATCGACCCGCGGCCCGCCCGCACCAGCGCCCTCATCGCTCTCACCCAGCAGCTCCCGCCCGTGGTCATCAGCCGGCTCACCGGTCTGGAGATCTCCTCCGCGATCGCCTGGTCGAACGCGATCGGCGCCACCACCAGCACCTACGCCGCCGCGGCCGCCGAGAAAGTCGGCCTCCAGATCCCGGACCTCCCCCGTTAGCAGCTACCCCGCCGCGGCGAGGGCCGCACCGAGGACCCCTGCCGCATCAGGTACCACCGCAGGTACCAAGAGCCGGAAAGGGCGACCGCTCCAGCCGTTGGGACAGTTCGAGCCGTGGGCCTCGGAGAGGTTGCTGCGGCGGGTCAGAGGCGTAGTTGGCCCGTGCCCAGGCCGGAGCCTCGATCGGTGCTGTGGTCGGGTGCACCACCGTTGGTGGTGCAGGTGGAGAGGAACGCCGCTGAGAGCACGTCGGAGTACGGGGGCATCGGCGCCCATGGGCCGTAGTCCCGTCCGCTCCAGGACATGGCCATGCAACGTTGTCCGTCGCGGGAGGCCGCTGCAATGGACAGCGTGCCGAATCCGGCTCCGTCATGTCCGACCAGCAGCGGCACGGTTAGCGGGTCGGATCCGGCACAGGGGTCCAGCATCTGGTAGACCCCGTATCCGTATCCGTACCAGGTTGCCGCACCCACGGGAGTGATCATGACATCCACCAGCTCTTGGGTCAGCAGGCGCCCGCGCATGAGGGCGGTGTAGAACGTCGCGACGTCGTCGGAGGTGGCGTACACCCCTCCTGCACCCGAGAAGATGGACGGGTTGATGCGGTCGAGCACGACAGGGGTACCGTTCATGCCTGCCACCGGCACCAGATGCCGGCCCCGTACGATCGTTGTGTCCTCGAGCCGCGTGTGTTGCATCCCAGCCGGTTTGAGGATTCTTTCCCGAATGAGGTCCTTGATCGTCCGTCGATTCTGGTGCTCCAGGAGCAGGCTGAGCACGACGTAGCCGGTGTTGGAATAGGCGAATCCGGTCCCGGGATCGAACAACCATTCCATCCCGTGAGCGATACTCACCAGTTCCTGTTCGTCGTAGTGCCGATCTATCAGCAGACGCAGTTCTTCGGGTCGCAGCTCCCAGAGCTGACGTTGACCCAGGATGTCCCAGATGGCATCCGGCATCCCCGAGGTGTGGTTCATCAGCTGGGTGATCGTGACGTCGTTGCGACCGGGGTACAGGCCGGGCCACACATCGCCGATGGTCGTCTCCAACGTCCAGTGTCCGGCCTCCACCTCCTGAAGCACCAACGTAGCGGTCATCGCCTTCGTGATACTGGCGATGCGCGCGCGGTCCTGCGTTCGCGCAGGATTACCGGTGCGCGGATCGCGTGTCCCGGCGGCGGTGGAGTATCTTCCGCTGGGTCCGACAACAGTGGCCACGACACCTACGGCTCCGGCAGCGGCCATGGCTTTCACGGCGCGTTGAAACGAGTCCGTCGGGAATGCCTGGCCGCCCTTGGGTCGCCCTTTGGTCGAGGAGGGATTGGCTACCGACGGGTCGGCGACGCCGACAAAAGTCGAAGAGACGGCTGCGACGCCCATTCCGACGAACAGCTGGCGGCGAGAGGGAGAGGTGGTCATAGGTAGGCCCTTCTGAAGACGTGCGCGCGGGGACAGGCCAAGTGGTCGTGAACCCGAACGGGTAGTCGCCGGCAGATCGATACGCGTGTGGTGGTGCGGCGGCCTCAAGGGGTGGATGTCGACGCAAACAGGAGGCCTCGGGAGTATGCCACTGGCGTGGCAACTCCCGAGGCCTCCGCCGAGCCGACTACTGCCGCAGGTGGTTGAGAGCATCAGGGATCGAAGTCCCCGGATGTTCTTTCCGGTACTGCTTAGCTACCCGGGGATCCACCTTGGCCGCGTCCGGATGGATGGGGCCGCTGGTCGACTTCATTGAGGAGGGCGGCAGAATCCAGACAAGAAGCGATGCCAGCAACAGGAACAAGGCAATCATCGGATGCCCGAGAACAGCCATGACAATGCCGGCTACCGTGAAACCTACGACGACGAAGGCCTGTAAGACAGAGAGCTTGGACATGATCTGGAACCTCCTGCTAGACGGTGGACGATCCCGTGGGTATCAGTTAAAACACTGGCTGCGAACCTGGGAGATGCCGAGGAACTCACCGGCCAGGGCGGCGATCGCACCACCGGCGGCCCTCATCTTCTCGTAGGAGAAGCTGGCGCCCCACATGATGCGCACCGCCTGGGTCACCCCGCCGAGGTCGTTGATGAGCCTCTTGATCTTCAACAGCTTGGCGGCGCCCACGAGGTTGCCACCGATGAGAGCCAGGATAGCCCCACTGCACCCCCAAAAGCTCGCCCCGAGGCCCGGCTGGTTGCCCGGATTGGCCAGCAACGGAGAGTTCGGTCGATTGGCCTGGAGCCACTCCTGGGTGGCCCTGTCGCCCTTCACCAGCACCTGCTCCGGGATCTCGTTGATGTGGCTCAGCGCGATGGTCCACTGCGTGGCCAGCATCTGCTGGCTCATGATCGACTGATGCAGACCCGGCTGGGGGACCGAGGTAGCACTTCGGGCCGTGGGCGGGTCCGTAGCGGCGAGAGCAGCGCCCGAGGGAACACTCAAGGCGCATGCCACCAGAGCAGAGACGGTCATCGTCCGGAATGGAAACTTTTTCATTGCCATTTTCCTTTGAACCGGTGGTCCTACACTGGGCCACATCACAGTGAGGTGTTTGCAACCATAAACACAGTGATCGGCGCCAACCATGGACTATCGTCCAGTGCATTCGAGACTGATGCCCGATCAAGCGACGTCTGGTCCCTCTGTGTTGCACTGCCCGGTGCTGCTCGACGAGGACACCGACGAGATCAGGGTCATCCGCTACTGTGCGGACGCCCCGACGAATAACCCCATGAGCTCAGACGGCACCAGGTTCTTCTCGTCATGCAAGGTCCTTGCGAATACGTCACCTCACGCTGGTATGCCCTCGGCAACCTCGTCCTGACCTAGGGCGTGTCTCTCAATAGGTCCTTGAGCCAGATGGTGATCGCGCGCAGCACGGCTCCGCCCCGGTAGGTGATGGCGAGCTTGTCGTAGCGCGTGGCCAGTCCGCGCCATTGCTTGAAGACGTTGAAGGAACGCTCGACGACGTTGCGGCCTCTGTAGTCCTCGGCGTTGAACGAGGGCGGTCGCCCACCATGGGCACCTCGGCGGGCCCGCAGATGCGCGCGGATCGCCCGGGAGGAGTAGGCCTTATCAGCCCGCACACGCTGCGGACGAGTCCGAGGGCGTCCCGGTCCGCCCCGAGCCACTCGCAGATGAGCCATCAGGGGACCGAACATGGGAGCGTCTCCTGCCTGACCGGGGCCGAGGAGCACGACCAGCGGTTTGCCACTGCCGTCGACCAGAGTGTGGATCTTGGTCGAGAGACCACCGCGAGAGCGTCCTACCGCATGGTCAGCTGGCTCGACGGACAGATTCGTGTAGTTCGCCGGGGCCCCCTGTGCGGCGGGTGAGGTTGGTGGCGTGCTGGTGGGCGCGGTTGATGGTGGAGTCCACCGATACGGCCCAGTCGATGAGCCCCCGGCTGTCGGCGTCGCTCAATACCGCGGCCAGGATCTTGTCCCAGGTCCCGTCGGCGCTGTAACGGCGGTGGCGTTTCCACACGGTCTGCCAGGGCCCGAAGGCCACGGGCAGGTCCCGCCAGGGGATCCCACAGCGGTAGCGGTAGAGGATGCCCTCGATCACGGAACGATCATCGCGGAAGGGCCGGCCCGGCTTCCCATCGGAGGAGGGCAACAGTGGGCGGATCCGTTCCCACTGGTCGTCGGTGAGCGCAGTCGTACGTGGCATCCAACCAGCATCCCGCACCCGGTTTCTAGGCAGGGGCCTCAGGAGTTGCCCGGCGCCGAAAGCTCCTGGCGCCGGGCTCGATGGCGCATCTGGCCGAAGCGCCCGATAACCACCAGGACCAAGCCAAGACCAACAAGTGCCGGTCCCGGATTCGCTCCTTGCCCGGAAGGCTCGATCACCAGCAGGGCGACACCGACGACAATGCCGATGACAAGGAGGAACGTACCAAGGCGCACGGCAAGCGATGGGCGCAAGGCCGAGGACTGCGAAGGGGCCACGTCAAACCTCCTGATCCGGCAAACGGTACGAAGACAAGTTCTTCAACCAACCTTTCACACCAGGCGCCGCAGCGGCCGCACATCACCCGGACCTGACCCCTTCAACGCAGAATCTGCTGCGCCCCATTCGTACATGCCAGTAAGGAGACACGCCCTAGAACCACGTCTTCGCGCATGTCTATGGGAGGTCCGAGATCCTCAGTGACGAAGACGCCCGCCTGAGAAACCAATAGTGAACCGTCACGGGTTTGATGCCGCTTCCTTTCGATGAAGGATGAGGACATGCCCAAGAAGTACGACGCCGAGTTCAAGGCCCGAGCGGTGCGCATGGTGCGCGAGCACCAGCAG
>NZ_JARAMH010000033.1:0-22092 GCF_029524215.1 Kocuria oceani
GACCGAGGGCCGCTCGGCCCCCGGGTACTGACAGGTGACATTCGCGTAGCGCACAGCAGACATGGAACAAGCCTCTTTCCCGGCAGGCACGTGCCGGACGATCCGAAGGAGAAGAAGAAGGAGAGTGTGGTTGAACGGTCGAAGGGACGGATGGTCGGCGCTCGGCGGGGTGCCGCCCAGGTGGAGCCGCGGGCGCCGGCCCGGCCGGCGCCCGCGGAGCGTGCGGGTCAGCTGATCGCCGACTCCATCTCGGAGATCATCCGCTCGGCGGCCTCCTGCGGGCTCGCCCGGTCGAAGGCGACGTCCAGCTCGTAGCGGTAGAGGATCTCCTGGAGGGAGCTGAAGCCCAGCGGCGGGATCGGCAGGGGGTCACCGAGCTCCGGCTGGACCTCCTCGATGAACTCGGCAGCCATGGTGTCCGCCTCGTCCAGCTCGGGGAGGACCGCCTCGCGGACGGACTGGTTGGCGGGCAGCCCGCGGTCGGCGAGGTTGAGCAGGCCGGCCTCCTCGCTGTTGACCATGAAGTCGATGAACTTCTTGACCTCCTCCGGGTGCTCCGTGCGGGCGGAGCCGGACATGAACATCGCAGACTTCTGGAAGAGCTGCGCCCCGCCCTCGGCGCCGTCCGTGCTGGGGAAGCGCAGGGGGAGGAGGTCGTTGCCGGACGCCGCATTCAGGGCGCTCAGCTGGTTGGTCCACCACATGCCCATCGCGGCGCCGTTGGTGCCCGTCAGGGACTGGTCCGGGCCCGGGCTCTGGTCCTCGGTGAGCACCGAGGCCGGGGGCAGGGCCCCGTCCTCGATCAGCTGCTTCTGCAGCTCCAGGTACTCGGCCGCGTCGGCCACCTCGAAGCCGAGCTCGCCCTCGGGGGTGGTCATCTCCTTGCCCTGCTGCCGCAGCCAGATCTGGAAGCCCGCCGGCTCGTTCGGTCCGCTGGCCCCGTAGGCGTCCGAGTTCTCCGTGATCTGCGCCGCGACGTCCGAGTAGTCCTGCCAGGTCCACGTGCTGTCGTCCGGCAGCTCGACGCCGGCCTCCTCGAACAGCGCCGGGTTGGCCACCAGCGCCATGATGTTCACGCCCGTGGCCACACCGAACAGGCCCTCCTCGGTGCGGCCGCTCTCCACGACGCCCTCGTCGATCTCGCTCACGTCCACGTCGGAGAGGTCCAGCAGCGCGCCGTTGTCGGCGTACTCGCGGATGTACTTCTCCTCCATCTGGATGACGTCCGGGGCATCGCTGGAGGCCGTCTGCGTGGCCAGCTTGTCCCAGTACCCGGACCAGTCGCCGTACTCGCCGGTCACCGTGATGCCCGGGTTCTCCTCCTCGAAGGCGTCGATGATCTTCTGCGTCTGCTGGTGGCGGGTGTCCGAACCCCACCAGGCGAAACGGAGCTCGACGTCACCGTCGGCGGTGGCGCTGTCGCCGCCGCCGCAGCCGGTGAGGGCGAGAGCCGACACGGCGAGGGCCGTGACGGCCTTGGCGAGAGGTCCGGTGCGCTTCATGTCGATCGTGTCTCCTGGGTCGGGGCGATGGTGGAAAGCGTTTTCCCAACACTAGCTGTGATCCAGCTCACGGGTCAAGAGGTGGTGCGGACGTGTTCGGGCGGACCGGGCGACCCCGGGCCGTGCTCGACTACGCGGTGCCGAAGGCTGCGCTGTCGGTGGTCCAGGCGCGGGCCTGCTCGCTGAGCGTGATGCCCAGTCCGGGGCGTGCGGGGACCAGCATGCGGCCGTCGCGGGTCTCGAGGCGCTCCTCGAAGAGGGGGTCGAGCCAGTCGAAGTGCTCCACCCAGGGCTCGCGCGGATAGGCGGCGGCCAGGTGCAGGTGGATCTCCATGGCGAAGTGCGGGGCGAGGTCCAGGCCGCGCTGGTCGGCCAGGGCGGCCAGGCGCAGGAACTGCGTGATCCCGCCCACCCGCGGGGCGTCGGGCTGGATGATGTCGCAGGCCCGGGCGTCGATGAGCCGCACGTGCTCGGCGACCGAGGCGAGCATCTCGCCGGTGGCGATCGGGGTGTCCAGGGTGGCCGTGAGCCGGGCGTGGCCCTCGGCGTCGTAGGCGTCCAGCGGCTCCTCGATCCAGGTGAGGTCGAACTCCTCGAGCCTCCGGCCCATGCGCAGGGCGGTCGCCCGGTCCCACTGCTGGTTCGCGTCGACCATGAGGGGCACGGTGGCCCCGATGTGCTCGCGCACGCCGGCCACGCGCCGGAGGTCCTCCGCCGAGTCGGGCAGGCCCACCTTGATCTTGATCCCGCCGATGCCGGCCTCGAGGGAGGCCGTGGCGCGGTCCTTGACCTCCTCCAGGGAGGCGTGCAGGAAGCCGCCGGAGGTGTTGTAGGTGCGCACCGAGTCCCGGTGGGCGCCCAGGAGCTTGGCCAGCGGCAGGCCGGCCCGCTTGGCCTTGAGGTCCCACAGGGCCACGTCGATCGCGGCCAGTGCCTGTGTGGCCACCCCGGAGCGGCCCACCGAGGCTCCCGCCCACAGCAGCTTGTCGTACACCTTGGCGATGTCGCTGGGGTCCTCGCCGATGAGCCCTTCGGCGACCTCCTTGGCGTGGGCGTACTGGGCCGGCCCGCCCGCGCGCTTGGAGTAGCTGAACCCCACTCCCGAGTGGCCCTGCTCGGTGCTGATCTCGGCGACGAGGAAGACGACCTCGGTCATCGGCCGCTGCCGGCCGGTGAACACCTTGGCGTCGGAGATCGGGGTGCTCAGCGGCAGGGTGACGGTGGACAGCTGCAGGTGGCGGACGGCGTCCGGGGTGTAGGTCATGGTGGGTCCTCGTGCTGGATGTGGGGTGGACACCACGAATAGTACAAGTTGGAAACTTGTATGACTAGAGGTCGTGCTCGAGGGGTCCTGCGCGGCCGTGGTGTCGACGGCCGCGTGCGCGGACGTGCGAAGTCCCTCCGCCGCCGGTGTCGGCCGCGGAGGGACTGGGGCCCGCGGGTGCGGGCCGGGCCGCGCCGCGGGCGCCGGTCCGGCCGGCGCCCGCGGCGCGTGCGGGTCAGCTGATCGCCGACTCCATCTCGGAGATCATCCGCTCGGCGGCCTCCTGCGGGCTCGCCCGGTCGAAGAACACCTCCAGCTCGTAGCGGTACAGGATCTCCTGCAGGGTGCTGTAGCCCAGCGGCGGGATCGGCGTCGGATCGCCCAGCTCCGGCTCGATCTCCTCGAGGAACTCCGCGGAGCGGGCGTCTGCCTCGTTCATCTCCGGGACCACGGCCTCGCGCACCGACTCGTTGGCGGGCAGGCCCCGGTCGGCGAGGTTGAGCAGGCCGGCCTCCTCGCTGTTGACCATGAAGTCGATGAACTTCTTGACCTCCTCCGGGTGCTCCGTGCGGGCGGAGGCCGACATGAACATCGCCGGCTTGTAGTAGAGGGCGGCCCCCTCCGCCGTGCCGTCCATGCTCGGGAAGCGCAGCGGGACGAGGTCGTTGCCCGACGCGTCGCTGACAGAGCTCAGTTGGTTGGTCCACCACGCGCCCATCGCGGCGCCGTTGGTGCCCGTCAGGGACTGGTCCGGGTTGGGCGCCTGGTCCTCGGCCACGACCGAGGCGGGGGGCAGGGCGCCCTCCTGCATCATCCGGTGCTGCATCTCCAGGTACTCGGCGGCGTCCGCCGCGTCGAAGCCGAGCTCGCCCTCAGGGGTGGTCAGCTCCTTGCCCTGCTGGCGCAGCCAGATCTGGAAGGTGTCGGGCTCCGCCGGGCCGGCGGCGCCGTACGCGTCGCTGCCCTCCGTGACCTGCTGGGCGACGTCGGAGAAGTCCTCCCACGTCCAGGTGGTGTCGTCGGGCAGCTCGACGCCGGCCTCCTGGAAGATCGTGGGGTTGGCCATGATGGCCATGGCGTTGACGCCGGTGGTCACGCCGAACAGGCCCTCCTCGGTGCGGCCGTTCTCCACGACGTCCTCGCTGAGCTCGCCGAGATCCATGTCCGAGAGGTCCAGCAGCGCGCCGTTGTCGGCGTACTCGCGGATGTACTTCGCGTCCATCTGGATGACGTCCGGGGCGTCGTTGGAGGCCGTCTGGGTGGCGAGCTTGTCCCAGTAGCCGGCCCAGTCGCCGTACTCGCCGGTCACGGTGATGCCGGGGTTCTGCTCCTCGAAGGCGTCGATGATCTCCTGGGTGCGCTGGTGGCGGGTGTCCGAGCCCCACCAGGCGAACCGGAGCTCGACGTCGCCGTCGGCGGCGGCGCTGTCGCCGCCGCCGCAGCCGGTGAGGGCGAGGGCGGATACGGCGAGGGCCGTGACGGCCTTGGCGAGAGGTCCGGTGCGCTTCATGTCGATCGTGTCTCCTGGTGCTCGGTCCTGAGTGCTGGAAAGCGTTTTCCAAACCGTATCTGTGAGCCAGCTCACGAGTCAAGGGGTGGTGCGAGGATATTTCCGCCTCCTGCCGCGTCCCCGGCCGGCAGGGTGCCCTGCTCTGCACGAGCCACTCGGGGCGGCGATGAGGCCTGGGCGGGGCGCGGTGTTCCTCCCGGGAGAGCGCTGTGCATACTGGTGGCACCTGCCGTGCGCGGGCGTGGACGCCCGTGCGGAGCGCCCGGCCGGTCCGGCGCCGTGGAGAGGACGGGACCCATGCCGACCAGCACGCCCACCGGGAGCCCGGCCGCCGTGCAGATGCTCCCGGGCTTCTCGCTGGAGATGACGGGCCGGGACGTGCCCGCCCTGCAGGAGGCGGGCCCGGGGATCCCCCCGGGCACCCGGATCAACGTCACGTTCCTCGCTCACGAGGATCCGGCGCTGCGCGTGGCCGCCGCCCGGGCCGTGCGCGAGCACGGGTTCGTGCCGGTGCCCCACGTCTCGGCGCGGCGGCTGCGCTCCCGGGACGAGCTCGACGCCTTCCTCGTGCACCTCGCGGAGGCCGGGGCCGCCGAGCAGGTGCTCGTCGTGGGCGGTGACCCCGGGACCCCGCAGGGTCCCTACGAGGACGCCCTCGCGGTCATCCGCAGCGGGGCCCTCCAGCGCCACGGCGTGCGCGGCGTGGGCATCGGCGGCTACCCGGAGGGCCACCCCGCCGTCGACGACGACGTCCTGTGGTCGGCGCTGGCGGCCAAGACGGCCGCCCTGCGCGAGCAGGGCCTCGAGGCCACGGTGATCACCCAGTTCGGCTTCGACACCGCCCCGGTCCTGTCGTGGCTGGCCGAGGCGCGCCGCCGCGGGATCGACGCCCCGGTGCGGATCGGCGTGCCGGGTCCGGCGGGGGTCCGCCGGCTGCTCGGCCACGCCCGCCGCTTCGGCGTGGCCACCTCGGCGGGGATCGCGCAGAAGTACGGTCTCTCCCTCACGCACCTGCTGGGCACCGCGGGTCCCGACCGCTTCCTGCACGACCTCGCCGCGGGCTACGACGCCGAAGCCCACGGTCCGGTGCGGCTGCACTTCTACACCTTCGGCGGGCTGGGGGCCACGGCCTGCTGGGTCCGGCAGTTCGGCGGGGAGCGGGTGGCGCCATGAGGCCTCCGCAGCAGTCCGTGCTCCGCCCCGACCACGCCAGCCTCGTGGTGCACGGCCGGGACCAGCCGGGCATCGTCGCCGTCGTGACCTCCGTGCTGGCCCGGCACGGGGCGAACATCGTGGCGCTGGACCAGCACTCCGACGACCCCGAGGGCGGGGCGTTCTTCCAGCGCACGGTCTTCCACCTGCCCGCCTACCCGGCGCTGCGGCCCGTGCTCGAGCAGGACCTCGCCGCGGCCCTCACGGGCGGCTTCGACCTGCAGTGGCGGTTCACGGACCTCTCGGCGCCCCGGCGGGTGGCGGTCTTCGCCTCCCGGTCCGACCACTGCCTGCTGGACCTCATCTGGCGCCAGCGCCGCGGCGAGCTGCCCGTGACGATCTCGATGGTCGTCTCCAACCACCCGGACCTGGCGCAGGAGGTCCGGGGCTTCGGCATCCCCTTCTTCCACGTCCCCACCGAGGACAAGGCGGTCGCCGAGGCGGAGCACCTGCGGCTGCTGGACGGCAACGTCGACCTCGTGGTGCTGGCCCGCTACATGCAGATCCTCTCCTCGCCGTTCCTCGAGGCCGTGGGCGTGCCGGTGATCAACATCCACCACTCGTTCCTGCCCGCCTTCGTGGGCGCGGAGCCCTACCGCAAGGCCAAGGAGCGCGGCGTGAAGATCATCGGCGCCACGGCCCACTACGTCACCGAGGACCTCGACGAGGGACCGATCATCGAGCAGGACGTGGTGCGGGTCTCCCACCGGGACACCGCCCAGGACTTCGCCCGGCGCGGCGCCGACGTGGAGCGGCAGGTGCTCGCCCGCGCGGTGCTGTGGCACTGCCAGGACCGGGTCGTCCGCCACGCCCGCCAGACGATCGTCTTCTGACCCGCCCCGCCGCCCTCACTCCGTCCCACCTCTCCTCGCCTCACGTCGAGGCCGCAGGTGACGGCGACCCGCCCGTGCGCCCTCGCCGTCACCCGCGGTCACCCGCGCCCTCGGCGGAGGGCGCGGGTCAGGGAGTGCTGGACGGGGCCCGGTTCCCACCGGGCCACCCCGTCCACGGAGCCGACGGGATGGGCGCCGACCACCGAGTTGGTCACGAACACCTCCGTGGCCGCGGCGAGCTCCCCGAGCCGCAGCGGCCGCTCGTCGACCGGGCGCCCCGATCGGCGCAGGGCCTCGAGCGCGCGGGCCCGCACCACCCCGGGCAGGATGCGGCCGTCCGCGGGCGGGGTGACCGCGGTGCCGCCGAGCACCGCGAAGACGTTGGCGCGACCGGTCTCCAGGACCGTGCCGTCGGCGTCCACCAGCAGGGGGTCGCAGCTGCGCGACCACAGCCCGGGCTCGGGCTCGTGGACGAGCACCCGCCGGTCCGCCCACTTGTGCGCGCCCAAACCGCCGGTCAGCCGCACGGGGACCAGCCGCCACGGGGGCACCGGTCCCGGCGGCAGCGCCGTGGCCGTCACCCGGACGTCCAGGGTTCCTCCCGGGGTGGGCGCCGCCGCGATCCGCAGCCGGTGGGGGCCGGTCAGCCCGGCGGCGTGCCCCAGCACCTCCTCGCGGACGCCCCGCGGCAGCTCCGTGCCGCAGCACGCCAGGCAGCTGGCGCCGAGGCGGCGCAGATGGGCGTCGAGCTGGACGGGTTCCCGCTCCTCCACGAGGAGAGTGGTGAACACGCCCTGGGCGCGCAGCGGGGCCGGGGCCGGCAGCTCGAAGAGCGGGGCCCGGTCCGCCGGCCCGGGCGCGCTCGGCGCGCCGTGCAGGTCCCAGTCCTGCCGCAGGGCGGCGTCCAGCTCCGCTCCGACGGCGTCGAGCAGGGGCACCGCCTTGACGAGGGTCTCGTGGGCCTCGTCGGCGGGGTCCGAGTCGGCCACGATCCCGCCGCCCACGCCGAGCCGGACCCGGTTCCCGGTGAACTCGAACGTGCGGATCGCCACGTTGAGCACCAGGCCGCGCGGGCCGGCGCAGCCGACGGCGCCCGTGTAGACCTCGCGGCCGGCCGGTTCGAGCGCGTTGATGATCTCCATGGCCCGGATCTTGGGGGCACCCGTGCAGGAGCCGGGCGGAAACGTGGCCCGCAGCAGGTCGCCGTCGCCGAGGCCCGCACGCAGCCGGCCCCGCACGTCCGCCACGAGGTGGTGGACCCCGGTGTGCGGCTCGACCCGGGGTGCGGCCGGCGCCCGCACGGACCCGGGCACGCACGCCCGGGAGAGGTCGTTGCGCATCAGGTCCACGATCATGACGTTCTCGGCCCGGTTCTTCGCCGAGGCGTGCAGCTCCGCCGGGTCGGTGACGGCCGGCGCGGTGCCCTTGATGGGGGAGCTGAGCACGGCACGCCCGGTGCGGCGCAGGAACAGCTCCGGCGACAGGCTGGCCACGGCACCGCCGGGCAGCCGCAGGAAGGCCGCGAAGCGCGGGGCCAGCCGTTCGTGCCCGGCGCAGAAGAGGTCCACGGGGTCGCCCTCGAAGCCGGCCTCGAGGCCGCGGCAGATGTTGGCCTGGAAGATGTCACCGTCCCGGATGTGCCCGAGCGCCGCGGTCACGGCGGCGGCGTGCTCCGCCGCGGAGGCGTCCGCGCGGAAGGGCCCGCACCGGTAGGCCTCCGGGCCGCTCGGGCCCGCCAGCGCCTCCCGGACGATCCGGCGGGCCGCGGCCGTCCGGGCCGGATCGGCCCCGGGCCACCGCTCGAGCACCCAGTCCCCGTGGCCGGCCCGCCGGCGCAGCACGTGGTCGTAGAAGCCCAGGTGGTGCTCCGGCAGCCGCGCCGGGCGCGGCGGGGGCGCCGGGAGGCGCTCCAGCCGCCGGGACAGCTGGTAGCCGAGGTACCCGATCCAGCCCGGGCCGGCCGCCGCGGCGCCGGGCCCGTCCGCCCTCGCCCCGGCCGGCCCCGGGGCCACCGTGCCCGGGTCGGCGAGCGGGAGCGCCGTGCCCGAGGCCGCGAGCGGGGCCATGGTGTCCGGGCCGGCGGGCGTGGCCACCGTGCCCGAGGCCGCGGGCACGGGCACCGTGCCCGGCTCCGCGAGCGGGGCCACCGTGCCCGGAGCGGCCGACGGAGGCACCGTGTCCAGGGCGGCGAAGGGGTCCTCCTCCGGGGCCAGCACGTGCACGGGCCGGAAGCCGATCAGGGCGTCCCCGCCGTCCCAGTCCCCGAACAGGGCCACCAGCCCGGGCTGGTCCCGCAGGGCCCGCAGCATCTGCACCGGCGACACCGCTGTGCCGGCGACCACCTCGATCTCGCGCATCCCCGGCTCAGTCCTCGACCGGGACGGCCGTGCGGCTCACGGGACCGCCCGCCTCGGCCTCCAGGCGCCACAGCGAGTTCGCCAGGTGCAGGCGCATGGCGGCCGACGCCGCCAGCGGGTCACCGGCCCGGATGGCGTCCAGGACCGCCCGGTGCTCGGCCACGACCCGGGCCGTGCGGCCGCCGGGCCCGGCGCCGTCGAGCCGGCGCGGCGGCATGGTGATCATGGCCGGACCCAGGCCGGTCAGGGCGTCGACGTAGTAGGGGTTGTGACTGGCCTCGGCCACGGTCCGGTGGAACTCGAAGTCGTGCTCCAGGGCGGCGGCCGGGTGGTCCGCGTCCTGCTCCGTGAGCAGCAGCTCCTGCTCCATCCGGGCGAGCTGCTGCTCGTCGCGGGCCGTGGCGGCCAGCGCCGCGGCCTCGGACTCCACCCCGGTGCGGAAGGCGAGCAGGCTGCGGCGGTCCCGCAGCGTCCGCACGGGCCGCCCGGCCCCGGCGGGAGCGGCCGGCGGGGTGAGGGCGAAGCTGCCGCTGCCCCGCCGCGTGTGCACGAGGCCCTCGGCCTGGAGCCGGGCGACGGCCTCCCGGACCACCGTCCGGCTCACCCCGTGCTCGGCGATCAGGCTGCTCTCGCTGGGCAGGCGCTCGCCGGGGGCGATGCGCCCGTCGACGATGCGTGCCCGCAGGTCGTCCACGAGGGCGGTGGTGAGGTTTCGGCTCATGGGCCCATGATCTCACCCGGGCGGCGTCTCCTGCCGCCCGGCCCCGGGACCCGGGCCGGAGCCGCCGGGCACCGGCGGGCCGAGGGGCGCCCCGGGGTTATCGGTCCGCGATAACCTGCCTTGGCGGGCCGTGCCGCGGACCGCGACACTGACCAGGAGAGCACCGGGCCCCGCACCCCGGGCGTCCGCCGAGAAGGGAGCAGGGATGATCTTCATCGTCGTCAAGTTCAAGGTGAAGCCGGAGTGGTCGGAGCGCTGGATCGACTTCTCGCGGGACTTCACGGAAGCCACCCGCCAGGAGCCGGGCAACCTGTGGTTCGACTGGTCCCGCAGCGTGGACGACCCGAACGAGTTCGTCCTCGTCGAGGCCTTCGAGGACGACGCCGCCGGCCCGCACGTCAACAGCGAGCACTTCCGGACGTTCACGGCGGAGGCACCCCAGGCGCTCGTGGAGACCCCGCAGATCATCAGCGAGACGATCTCCGCCCAGGGCTGGAACCGGATGGGCGAGATCACCGTCGAGTGAGTCCGCGCCGCGACGAGCGGCGAGGGGTCCGCTGAGGACTCCGCTGGACCGTCCGTGGCCCGGGGGCGGCGCTCCCGGGCCATTGGCACGTGCAACGCCGACCGCCACAATATGAGGCATGACCACACGTGACGCCGGCCTGGCCTCCGTCCAGAAGGCCTTCGCGCTGCTCGACGTCGTGGCGCGGGACCCCCGGGGGGCGACGGCCAAGGACATCAGCGCCGCGCTCGGGATCCCGCTGCCCTCGGTCTACCGGCTGCTGCAGACGCTCGTGGCCTCCGAGCACGTGGTTCACCTCAGGGACCAGCGGCGCTACGGGCTGGGCTACAAGGTGCACGCCCTCGACACGTCCCTGCGCCAGCAGGTCGGCACGCCCGGCACGGTCCGGCGCGCGGTCCGCGACCTGCACGCCTCGGCCGACGCCGCCGCCTACTTCGCGGTGTACCGCGGGGACGCCGTCGTGGTGGCGCACGTGGTCGACTCCCCGCGCCGGCCACGTCTCGACCCCCTGGACTTCGGGTTCACCGACGCGGCCCACGCGACGGCCTTCGGCAAGATCCTGCTCGCCCGGATGGACCGGGACGAGGTGGCGGAGTACCTCCAGCGCCACGGCATGCCCGGCCTGACGGAGCGGACGCTGCGCACGCCGGAGACCCTGCACCGGGAGCTCCGGCGGGTGCGCGCCGAGGGCATCGCGGTGGAGCGGGAGGAGTTCGTGCCCGGAGCCTCCTGCCTGGCCGCGCCCGTGCTCGACGCCGCGGGCCGCACCCTCGGCTCCGTGGCG
This sequence comes from Kocuria oceani, assembly GCF_029524215.1. Classification (NCBI taxonomy): domain Bacteria; kingdom Bacillati; phylum Actinomycetota; class Actinomycetes; order Micrococcales; family Micrococcaceae; genus Kocuria; species Kocuria oceani. The sequence continues at coordinate 10,710 of NZ_JARAMH010000033.1, forward strand.
GTGTCGTTGCGGCCGCCGGACTTCGAGCGGCGGCACCGGGCGATCGTGCCGGTGCTGCGGGACGCCGCCGACCGGGTGGGCCGGGCCCTGCGCGCCGCGGAGGACTGCCCGGTCGCCCGCCGGGCCGACTGAGCGGTCCCCCGCCGCGGGGCGGCGCTACAGGTGCCGGCCGGCCAGCTGCTCGGCGATGTAGTCGGCCTGGCGGGTGGCCAGCGCCACGATCGTCAGCGTCGGGTTGGCCGCCGCCCCGGTGGTGAACAGCGACCCGTCGGAGACGAACAGGTTCGGCACGTCGTGGCTCTGGCCGAACGCGTTGGTCACCCCGTCCTCGGGGCGCTCGCTCATCCGCGCCGTGCCCATGTTGTGCGTCGCCGGGTACGGCGGAGTGCGGTGCGTGGACACCGCGCCCACGGACTCGTAGAGCAGGGAGCCCTGCTGGTAGCCGTGGTTGCGCATCGCGACGTCGTTCGGGTGGTCGTCGAAGTGCACGTTGGGCACGGGCAGGCCCAGGTGGTCGGTCACCGTGGTGTTGAGGGTCACCCGGTTGGTCTCCTGCGGCATGTCCTCGCCCACCACCCACATCCCGGCGGTGTTCTCGTAGCCGTCGAGCAGGGCGGCGAAGTCCGGTCCCCACGCGCCCGGGTCCCCGAAGCTGGCCAGGAAGGCCGGCCCCAGGGAGATCGTCTCCATGTAGTAGCCGCCGGCAAACCCCCGGTCCACGTCGTGCCGGGACTCGTCGGCGACGATCCCGGCCATCGTCTCGCCCCGGTACATGTGCACCGGGCGGTCGAACTGCGCGTAGACCGATCCGGTGGTGTGGCGCATGTAGTTGCGGCCCAGCTGCCCCGACGAGTTGGCGAGCCCGTCCGGGAACAGGGGGGACGCCGAGAGCATCAGCAGCCGCGGCGTCTCGATCGCGTTGCACGCCACGGCCACGAGCCGTGCCCGCTGCCGCTGCACCTGGCCGTCCCCGTCCACGTAGACCACGCTGTCCACCAGGCCCCTGTCCGTGTGGGTGATCTGCACGGCGTGGCAGTCCGCGCGCAGGTCGAGGCAGCCGGTGCGCAGGGCCTTGGGGATCTCCGAGACGAGCGTGGACCACTTGGACCGGTTCTTGTCGCCCTGGAAGTTGAACCCGTCCTGGACGGACGCCGGGCGCCCGTCGTACGGTTCGGCGTTGGTCCCGTACGGGCCGGTCGCGTAGTGCCGGTAGCCGAGCCGCTGCGCGCCCGCCGCGAGCACCTTGTAGTTGTTGTTCGCGGGCAGCGGGGGACGGCCGTGCCGGTGGGTGCTGCCGATCTTCCGCTCGGCGCGGTCGTAGTACGGGGCCAGGTCCTCGAGCGTGATCGGCCAGTCCAGCAGGTTCGCGCCGTCCACGCGCCCGTAGACGCTGCGCGTGCGGAACTCGTGGGCCTTGAACCGCGGCGTGGCCCCCGACCAGTGGGTGGTGGTCCCGCCGACGGCCTTGACCAGCCACGCCGGGAGGTTGGGGAAGTCCCGCGCGATCCGCCAGGACCCCGTGGTGGTCCGGGGGTCCAGCCAGGCCATCTGGTGGAAGGCCTCCCACTCGTCGTTGACCCAGTCCTCGCTGGTCAGGTGCGGCCCGGCCTCGAGCAGGACCACCTTGATGCCCTTCTCGGTCAGCTCGTGGGCCAGCGTTCCCCCGCCGGCGCCGGAGCCGATGACGACGACGGCGGAGTCGTCGTCCAGCTCGATCCGGGCGGAGCGCTGCTGGTCCTGGGGCGTGGTGGTCATGCGGTCTCTCCCGGCTCGACGACGTCCGACCCCTTGAAGAGGTCGCTGAAGGGCTGTTCGGTGGTCTCGGAGGCGCCCTGCTGGTCCAGGTTCCATCCCTCCTTGGGGGCGGCGCTCGCCACCGGGTAGCCGAGGCGGCCGCACTCGGGCAGCTCCTCCTCGGACTCCTCGACGCGCGGATCGGGCAGCCAGTCGAGGTCGTCGAAGCCGCGGTGCAGATAGCCGCCCTTCGAGAAGGACTCGCCCTCGTAGCCCAGGGCCTCCCACACCTCGTGGTCGTCGTAGAGGTGCAGCACGGTGGTGCGGCGGATGAACCCGAAGAACTCGAGGTCGGCGATCCGCTTGAGCACGTTCAGGGCGGCCTCGTCGGGGAGGTCCACGAACGGCTCCTCGCTCAGCGAGTCGAGGGTCAGCAGCCCCTGGGTCAGGGCCATCCGGAACCAGGTGGAGTTCTCGGCCTCCGCCACGATCTTCTCGGTCATCCGTTCGTACGGGCCGTCCGGGAGCTGCGGGTGCGGGAACGCGACCCGCACGATCCGCGTCAGGGTGCGCTTCGCCTCGTCCGTCAGGGCGAGGGCGTTCAGGGCGGAGTACTTCGCGGGATAGACCATGGGTCTCCTCCTCGTCGGCGCTGCCGGGTGTCACCACCGAGTGTGAGGCAGATCACCACGACGGGCCAGACGCGTTATCGCAGGGCGAGAACGCCCGCTCGGCGCGGCGACGCGTGAGAGCATGGGCCGGTCGAAGGAGGCCGCATGATCGTCGACCGACTGCCCGAGCACCTGTGCGAGGACGCCGTGGCCCTGTGGGAGGACGCGGGGCTGACCCGTCCGTGGAACGACCCGCGGGCGGACCTGGCCCGGGCCCTGGCGGGGCCCTCGTCCACGGTGCTGGCCGCCGTCGAGGAGGACGGGCTCGTGGGCACCGCGATGGTGGGCCACGACGGGCACCGGGGCTGGGTGTACTACGTGGCCGTGCGGCCCTCCCACCGGGGGAGAGGCCTGGGCCGGGCGCTGATGGCCGCGTGCGAGCAGTGGGTGGCCGGGCGCGGCATCCCGAAGATGCAGCTGATGGTGCGCACCGGCAACGCGGGCACGCGGGACTTCTACGAGCGGCTCGGCTACGCCGTGCAGGACACCGTGGTGCTCGGGAAGTTCTTCGACCCGCGGCGCCAGGCCCGGCAGAGCGGCTGAGCACCGCCGGCCCCGTCCCTCAGACGCGGGGGTCCGTGACCCCGCCCGGGCAGTCGTAGTGGAAGAAGTCCCAGGCGCTGCGGCGCGCCCCGGCCCGGTAGGCGCTGTCCCAGAACTCGAGGACGGCGCCGTGCGGGTCGGCCAGCCCCCGGACGTCGTCGTAGCGCAGGACCGCCAGATGGCTCCCGCCGCGCTCGGCCCACCGCGCCGTGTCCGGCCGCAGCGGCTCGGCGGCCAGGCCGTCCGGCTCCGGGGCGGTGTAGGAGTAGAAGGCCGGCTCGGGGAAGGCGTCGTCGCCGAACCAGAACCCGGAGCTGATCACCTCCCGCGAGTACGCCTCGCCCGTCACCGGGTCCGCGCCGGGCGGGACGTCCACGGCGGTGTCGGCGAAGCGGGTCACCGCGATGTCGAAGGTGTGCCAGAAGTGGTGGACGGGACTGGTCTTGCCGGACCACTCGCCGGCGAACCGCTCGAGCAGCAGGTTCACCTGGCCCAGCACCTGCCAGTACCGGGTCACGGCGGCGGGGTCGTAGACGGCGTGCTCGGTGTCCTCGGCGAACGGACGCCCGGAGTCGGGCAGGTCGAAGGGGCGGGGGTCGGCGATGGCGACCTCGACCCCGGCGGCCCCGAGGGCGTGCAGCAGGCGGTCGTGGAAGGCCGCCACGGACAGCCCCGGGAGGGCGAAGGAGTGCCTCAGGCCCGTGGCGGTGCTGAGGTCCAGGCGGTGGTCGAGCAGGTCGAGGTCGATCGTGAACACCGGGTCGCGGCCCATCGGGCGGGTGGTCAGGCCCCGCCCGGTGACGTGGAACGGCACGTTCCACCAGTGGTTGCGGCGGGGCGCGGCCGCCAGCCGCACCTTGCCGACCACCTGCAGGAACCGGTGCAGGGTCTCGCGGGTCTCCCGCCAGGGCTCGTAGGGCATCTCGGGGAAAGCGGCGTGGTTCATGGCGTCCTCCTCCGCCCAGTGTGCGGGTGCCCCGCCGGGAATTCCAGGGCTGGTCGAGGACCCGCCGGCGTGGGACAGTGGTGCCGGGCGCCGCGCGGCGCGGCGGCCCGCGACGCGGGGGTGGTCGGCATGGCCGAGGACGACATCGACGTGGGCGCCGGTCCGAGCGGCACCGGGTGCGCCGAGTGCCTGGCGGACGGAGGCTGGTGGGTGCACCTGCGCCGGTGCGCCCGGTGCGGGCACATCGGGTGCTGCGACACCTCCCCGGCCCAGCACGCCACCGCCCACCACCGGCGGACGGGCCACCGGTACGTGCGCAGCTTCGAGCCGGGGGAGTCCTGGTGGTGGGACTACGCCACCGGCACCTTCGTGGAGGGCCCCGAGCTCGCCCCGCCGCAGCACCGGCCGGAGGACCAGCCGGTCCCCGGCCCCGCGGGGGCGGTGCCCGCCGACTGGCGCCGGCACATCCACCGGTGACGCCCCCCGGGAAGCACCAGGTCCTGCCGCGATGAACGACTCCTCCGCCCGCGCCGTTACCGGTCCGGCCGGCCGCCCGCCGGCGCCGCTGGCCTGGGGGCAGGCCCGCGCCCGGTGGGTGCTCACCGCGACGGTCCTCGGCTCGGCGCTGTCCTTCCTCGACGCGACGGTCGTGAACATCGCCCTGCCCTCCCTCGGGGCCGACCTCGGGGCGGGAACGGCCGGGCTGACCTGGGTCGTCAACGCCTACGCCCTGACCCTGGCCGCGTTCGTGCTCCTGGGTGGAGCGCTGGGGGACCGGTACGGCCGGCGCCGGATCTTCCTCGTGGGGGTGACGGTCTTCGCCGCGGCGTCCGCGCTGTGCGGCCTGGCCCCGGACATCACGGTCCTCGTGCTCGCCCGGGCCGCGCAGGGCGTGGGCGGGGCGCTGCTGACGCCGGCCGGCCTCGCGATCCTGCAGGCCTCGTTCGCGCCCGAGGACCGGGCCCGGGCGATCGGAGCCTGGTCGGGCCTCACGGGGGTCGCCGCGGCGGTCGGCCCGTTCCTCGGCGGATGGCTGGTGCAGGCCGTGAGCTGGCGCTGGGTGTTCCTGATCAACCTGCCGCTCGCGCTGGCCGTCGTCGTCATCAGCCTGCGCTGCGTGCCCGAGTCCCGGGATCCCGGGGCGGCCGCACGGCCGGACCTGCCCGGCTCCGCGCTGCTCGTGCTGGCCCTCGGCTCGCTGACCTACGGGCTCACCGCGGCGGCCGAGGCGGGCCCCGGCGCCCCCGCTCCCCTCGGCCTGCTCACGGGGGGCCTGGTGCTGCTGGCCGGGTTCCTGCTGTGGGAGCGGCGGTCGCGCGCCCCGGTCCTGCCGCCCGCGGTGCTGCGGGTGCGCCTGTTCGTCGTGGTGAACGCCATCACGCTGCTGGTCTACGCGGCCCTGGGGGCGGTGTTCTTCGCCCTCGTCGTCGCCCTGCAGGTGGGCGCGGGGTTCTCCCCGCTCGCGGCCGGCCTGTCCCTGCTGCCCGTCACCCTGCTCATGCTGGTGTTCTCCGCCCCGGTGGGCGCCCTCATGAGCCGGACCGGCCCCCGTCCCCTGATGACGCTCGGCCCCCTGGTCGCAGGGCTGGGCGTGGCCCTGCTGGGCCGCATCGGGCCCGGGGCCGACTACACGCTCGACGTCCTGGTGCCCACGACCGTGTTCGGGGCCGGACTGACCCTGATCGTCACTCCGCTGACCGCGACCGTCCTGGCAGCACTGCCCGAGGAGCAGGCGGGGCTGGCCAGCGGGGTGAACAACGCCGTCGCCCGCACCGGTGGCCTGCTCGCCGTCGCCGCGCTGCCGCTGCTCGGCGGGCTCGGCGACGGCGGCCTGGCCGAACCCGAGCGGGTCCGTGACGCGTTCGTGCTGATCACCCGGGTCTGCGCCGGGACGCTGGTCGTGGGCGGGCTGCTGTCGGCGCTGCTCGTCCGGACCCCCGCCGAGCAGGCCGCCTCCCGCGCGGGGCCCCCGGCCGGGCGGCCGGTCCCGCCGCGGGCGGGGGTCGCGCCGACGCACTGCGCCGTGGGCGGGCCGCCCGCCGCGCTGCCTCCCACCGGGGACCCGGGTGCGGCGGGGGCGGCGCCGACACATCGTTGACCCCCGCCGCGCGGCGCCTCTACCCTGAAGCCCCTCGTCACTGCACAGTTGGTCGCGAGCGCTCGGACCCGGCGGCGCACCGGGACGTCCGGTCGTCCGGGCGCGCGCGAGACCGGTGGGCACCGGTCGGCCCGCGCCGTCGCGCGATCCCGATCCGCATCCCGGTCGCCCGTCCCGAGGACGTGATGTGCCGTGCACCCTTGCCAGCCCACCGCCATTTCCGCTCCGCCCCGCACCCGTGCGCGGCGGCTCCACCGCGCACGAGCCCGCGCGGGAGCAGCCGTGCTCTCCCTCACCGTCCTCCTCGCCGCCGCCCCGGTCACCGGGGCGGGCGCGGTCCCGCGCACCGCGCCGGTGGTCACCGCGCAGGCCCCGCCCGGGCTCGAGCCGTTCTACGCGCAGGAGATCGTGTGGACCCCGTGCGGGGTGGCCGCCGAGTGCGCCACGGTGAGCGCTCCGCTGGACCACGCCGACCCCGCCGCCGGGGTGATCGACCTCGCCCTCACCCGGGTGCCGAGCACCGGCGCGGCCGCGCCGCAGGGCTCGCTGCTCGTGAACTTCGGCGGCCCGGGCGGCTCCGGCACGGCGGCGATCGAGGGGTGGGCGGCCGGCCTGGACCCGGACGTGCGCGCCGCCTACGACGTCGTGGGCTTCGACCCCCGGGGCGTGGGGTCCTCCACCGCGGTGGACTGCGTGGACGGGCCCACCGTGGACGCTTGGCGCGCCGACCCGGTGGACCCGGACACCCCGGAGGGGCTCGCCGAGCTCACCGCGCGGGCCGAGCTGTTCGCCGCGGCGTGCGCCGCCACCACCGGCCCGCTCCTGGGGGAGGTCGACACCGACAGCGCAGCCCGGGACCTGGACCTGCTGCGCGCCGTCCTGGGGGACGACCGGCTGACCTATCTCGGCTACTCCTACGGCACCGCGCTCGGCGCGGCCTACATCGAACTGTTCCCGGAGCGCACCGGCCGGTTCGTGCTGGACGCCGCGGTCGACCCGGCCCTGGACATCGCCGACCTCAGCGTCCAGCAGGCCGCCGGCTTCGAGCGGTCCCTGCGGGTCTTCGCCGCCTCCTGCCTGCCGCAGGACGGCTGCCCGCTCGAGGGCACCGTGGACGAGGCCGTCGCGGAGATCGACGCCCTGCTGGAGCGGCTCGAGACGCAGCCGCTGCCCACCGCCGACGGCCGGCCGCTCACCGTGGACGACGCGGTCGCCGGGATCATCAGGCCGCTCTACGAGGACCGGGTCTGGTGGCTCCTGGGCCACGCCCTCGGCCGGGCCCTGGACCACGGGGACGGAACGGCGCTGATGTTCCTGGCGGACTCGGCCTACGGGCGCAGTCCCGACGGGACGTACTCCAACGCGAACGAGGCGAACACGGCCATCGACTGCCTGGACTACCCGGTGGACGACAGCCCCGCGGCCATGGCCGCCCTGGACGCGCGCCTGCAGGAGGCCGCCCCCACGCTCGGGGACTACTTCAGCCACGACGAGGCCTACTGCGGGGCCTGGCCGCACGAGCCGGTCTCCCCGCCGGCGCCGGTCGACGGGGCGGGGGCCGGGCCCGTCCTCGTGGTCGGCGGCACGGGGGACCCGGCCACGCCCTACGCCTGGTCCGAGGCGCTCGCCGAGCAGCTGGCGGGCGGGCACCTGCTCACCCGGGAGGGGGAGGGGCACGGCTCCTACCTGCGGGGCAACCTCTGCGTGGACGAGGTCGTCAACGGCTACCTGCTCCAGGGCGTGCTGCCGGCGCAGGAGCGGACCTGTTGATGCCGGGGAACCCGGGGAGGGGCGATCTCGCGCCGGCGCATGAGCGGGCCGGCGCGAGATCGCCCCCGCACCGGCCCAGCCACCAGGGAAATCAGGAAGATCCGGTGGCTCCGGCCCATCCTACTGAGCCCCCGGTCACGGTTCAGCACTTGATTTTTCCAGCAGAACGTGACTGTCCGCGGGGTACCGCGCGGGCGGCGAGGGGAGGATGCTGGACGGTGGAGAGGAGCACACCATGGGGGACCGGGACGCGCTGCGGCAGCGGGCAGTGGTGGGCGCCGCGGCCCTGTCCGGGCTATGGGTGCGCACGCAGGGCACCCCGTGGCTCCAGCCGCCGATGATCGCCGTGACGGCCGGGGCCGCCGCCGTCACGGCGGCGGCACTCCGCAGCACCGCCGGTCCGAGGCCCGCGTGAGCGCGCCGGTGCTGGTCACGGGCGCCACCGGCAACGTGGGCGGTCCCCTGGTCGAGGCGCTGCGGGCGGCCGGGGCGGCCGTGCGCCCGGCCGCCCGCCGCCCCCGGGACCCGGAGGGCGTCCGGTTCGACTTCTCGGACCCCGGGACGTGGGACGCGGCCTTCGCCGGTGTCCGCACGATGTTCCTGGTGCGCCCGCCGCAGCTCGCCGACGTGCGCCGCGACCTGGTGCCGGCCCTGGTCCGGGCCCGGGAGCGCGGGGTCCGGCACGTCGTGCTGCTGTCCGTGCAGGGCGCCGGTCTCGTGCCCGTCCTCCCGCACGCGGCTGCGGAGCGGTGGCTGCGCCGTTCGGGCCTGGCGTGGACGTTCCTGCGCCCGTCCTACTTCGACCAGAACCTCACGACCGTCTTCGCCGCGGACATCAGGGACCGGAGCCGGATCGTCGTGCCGGCCGGGAATGGGCGGACGGCCTTCGTGGACGCCCGGGACGTCGCCGCCGTCGCCGCGCGGGTCCTGCTCGACCCGCGGGCGCACGCCGGACGGATCTGGACGCCGACGGGCGAGGAGGCCCTCACCTGGGACGAGGCGGCGGCGGTGCTGGGCGAGGTGCTCGGCCGCACGATCGCCTACACCCGTCCGGGGATCCGGGCCTATGTCCGGCACGCCCGTCACCAGCTGGGGATGGACCCCGCCATGGCGGCCACGACCGCAGCCATCCACGCGACCGCGCGCCTGGGGCTCGCCGGGCGGCTCACCGGCGACGTGCGGGCCGTCACCGGCCGGGCGCCGACCTCGCTGCGCGAGTTCGCCCGCCGGGAGAGCCGGGTGTGGGCGCCCGCGCGCTGCCCGGACGCGACCGCCCCCGGCACCCCGCCGGAGCACCGGAACGGGGGACACCCGTGAGCGCCCGCCGGACCGGTCCCGGCGCGGCGTGCGCCGCGCTGCTGCTGACCGGCTGCGCCGCGGGCGGCCTCGGACCCGCCGGCGAGCAGCTGGGCGCCCCGGCCGGCGCCCCGGACCTGGAGGTGCAGACCGTCGTCGACGGGCTGAGCAACCCCTGGGACGTGGCCCTGACCCCCGGGGGCACCGCCCTGGTCACGGAGCGCGGCGGCCGCCTGCTCGCCCACGACGCGCAGGGCACCCGGGAGGTCGCGGCCGACCTGGACGACCTGTTCGTGGGCAGCGAGGCGGGGCTGATGGGGCTGGCGGTGTCCCTGGAGTTCGACCGGACCCGGGAGTTCTTCCTGTGCCACGCGACGCGCACCGAGGACGGCGGGCCGCGCGACGTCCGGGTCACCCGCTGGCGGCTCGACGGCTCCGCCCGGGCGGCCGAGCGCACCGGGACGGTGGTCGACGGGCTGCCCATCAGCACCGGCCGGCACAGCGGCTGCCGGCTGCGCTTCGCCCCGGACGGGACCCTGCGCGTGGGCACCGGGGACGCCGCCCAGGGCGAGAACCCGCAGGACCTCGGCTCGCTCGGGGGCAAGACGCTGCGGCTGCACCCCGACGGCACGGTCCCGGACGACAACCCGTTCGCCGACCGGCCGGGGAGCGCCGCCGCCGTGTACACCCTGGGCCACCGCAACGTGCATAAGACACGGCGCGTTTAGCAAGCACTGTCCCCTGCCGTTTCTACAGTAGAAGGGTAAGCAAGCCCCCCAGTAGTTAGGCAGACCATTGACGGAAGTTCAGGACATCCACCACGGAGGACTGACCCCTTCGGCCCTCGGCAAGTTCGTGACCGTGAAGTACCACCAGGGCGAGCGCGTTGCGGGCACGCTGGTGAGCTACGAGTACCGGCACAACTCGACGCGCACGGAGGGACGCCTGCCCATCTTGGCGTTCGACATGCTCATCGGTGACGAGCGGGTGCACTTCGAGTGCGACCCCAGTTACTCCGGTTCATCGCGCGGCCTGGTGACATTCAAGATCGATTCCTAAGCCGATCAGCACTACGGCGTGAGTGATGCCCCCGGCCCGTCATGGGATCGGGGGCACTGCTTTGTCCGGTCAGGTTCGCCCTGTCGCACGAGACACCCAAGTGTCTCGCAACAGTCTTCGAGTACAGCAAAATGGGGCAATACTTGAAGTACATAGTTGTGAGACAGATGAGCCCTTGCAAATTAAGGGATCGCGCTCAGGGAAGTGTCTTACGCAAATCTGTCTCCCAAGCCAAGGGATGCAAGACACTGTGTCACAACGGGAGTCAGTCACTCAGCGGCGGGATGAACGCCGCTCCCCCGAACTCGATAGGTAGCCCGTGCTCCCATCCGAACATGAGTTGCGTTGCGTTGATCGTGTGACGCTCAGGCACAAAGATCACCCCGTCAGCCTTGCTGATCTTGCGACGCTGGACTGTGATGCCCTTGTGCTGCGCCCCAGTGACCGCCTGGACATGGGCCGGATTGGCACAGTTCAAAGTGCCCTGGCAGATGTGGTCTAGCTCTACGTCCGGCGTCAGCTCTTGCCCGGTGAACAGTTCATAGCTCACGCGGTGCACGCGCTGTGGTCTACCCCCGTAGTGCATGAGGCCGTAGCCATCATCGTCAGTCAGTCCAGTCCACAACCAACAGCCGTACTCGCCCGGCTTTAGCTTCTCTGCGAGACGGGCGAAAGGGTCACGGTTCGCCGGAGTGATCGGCTCATCCGGCCTGGCATCTCCAGTCGTGTAGGCCCGCTGCCAGTGCGCATGGCACAAGCCAAGCGCCTTGTGCTTACGTCCGCACCCCGGTACCTCACAGAGCCGCATGGGCTTGGGTGCCCTAGGCTCTGGCCTCTTACGCATGGCCTTACGTTGCTCAGCAGTAGGGGTAGGCGTGCCGTACTTGCTATCAGTCCGGTAGTGATTGATGCACAGGTTGTGTCCGTGAATCGGCTTGTTGCACTTGTCCACGATGCATAGCTCAGGTGTCGTTGTCATCGGTCTTGCCTTTCGTCGTGTGGTCTGCGCCCTGCTGGGGCGCGGTAAAGGGTGGGGGGAGTGCCCCCGTTGCGGATTTTTCCCATGCCCGGGGGTGTTAGCTATTCGCAACCTGTACGGGTTGTATTGCTTCAATGAATGTCTATATGAACGCAAAAGGGGCCGAGCACTAGGTCAAGCCCCTCAGAGTGGTGTAGCGATCTTTCATGTAGGGGTCAGGCGGTGAGGGCTGTCAGGGGGTCGGTGGTCACCTCGCTTCCGGTGTTCGCGACGGTGGTGAGCCGGCA
>NZ_JARAMH010000034.1:0-20357 GCF_029524215.1 Kocuria oceani
CGGCGTCCTCGTCCCCTCCGAACACCACATCGGCGCCTTCCACGACTGGATCACCGAAAAAATCGGCGACGTCGTCCCGACGTCGGGCGCCTAGGCGTCCCCTTCGCCGACGGCCCGGCCGGCGCGGTGCCACGACCGACCGGTCGGCGCCGCACCGCACCGGCCGGGCCGTCGGCACGCCGGCCTTCCCCAGCAGCCACTCATCCAGGCAGGAGTCCTCCATGACTGTCGTCGACAGCCTTCCCACCTCCGTGCAGCCGAACCCGGCCCCTGCGGCGACCCCCGAAGGGCAGACGCTCCCCCAGTTCGTGCTGACGATCACGTGTCAGGACCAGGTGGGGATCGTCCACGCCGTCACCGAGTTCCTTCTCGCCCACGGGGCCAACATCAAGGAGCACCAGCAGTTCGACGACCCGGTGCACGGCCTCGTCCACCTGCGCACCGCCTTCACCGGTCCGCACGAGCTGCGCCTGGAGACGCTGGAGACGAACTTCGTGGCCACCGCCGACCGGTTCGGCATGCGCTACCGCCTCCACGACCAGACGCCGCCCCGGCTACTCGTCATGGTGTCCAAAGGCGGCCACTGCCTCAACGACCTGATCTTCCGCTGGCGGGCCGGTGGCCTCGGAGGGGAGATCGCCCTGGTGGTCTCCAACCACGAGGACCTCCGTCCCATGGCCGAAGCGGCGGGCCTGCCGTACCTCCACATTCCCGTGTCCCCGGCCACCAAGCGGGAGGCGGAGCAGCGACTGCTGGACCTGGTCGAGGAGCACGACATCGACCTCGTGGTGCTCGCGCGCTACATGCAGATCCTCTCGGACGACCTGTGCACGGCGCTGAAGGGGCGGGCCATCAACATCCACCACTCCTTCCTGCCCGGCTTCAAGGGGGCACGGCCCTACCACCAGGCCTACGAGCGCGGCGTGAAGCTGGTCGGCGCCACCGCCCACTACGTCACGGCCGACCTGGACGAGGGACCGATCATCGAGCAGGAGGTCATCCGGGTGGACCACACCCATGATCCACGGGCCCTGTCCACCGTGGGACAGGACGCCGAGGCGCTGGCCCTGTCCCGGGCGGTCCGCTGGCACTGCGAGCACCGCGTGCTCCTGGAGGGGTCCAGCACCGTCGTCTTCCGCTGAGCCCCGCGGTCCCTGCCGAAAGCCCCGGGCGTTGCCGCGCGGGCCGGTCCGGCACGGTGACCGCCCCACGACCCGGAGACGGCGCGTCGGCGCGGAGGGACCCTTCCGCCCCCAGCACCGCCTCCACCTGGTCTGCGGCCCCGATCCTGCTTCGCCACCGGGCTCGGGGCCGCAGCTCTCCGCCCGCCGGCGGCCTCACCGTCCGCCGGCGACGTCCGCCACCAACGCCCACCCCAGGAGACAGCACATGATCGGTTCGGAGACCCTCAACGACTATCTGGAGCGCCTGGCGTCCCGTGAGCCCACCCCCGGAGGTGGAGCGGCCGGTGCCCTGCACGCGGCCCAGGGCGCCGCCCTGATCGCCATGGTGGCGCGCTACACCACCGGGGCGCGGTACGCCCAGCACGAGGAGGAGTCCCTCCGGATCGCCGCCCGCGCCGACGACATCATCCCCGCGGCGCTGCAGCTGGCGGACGACGACGAGAAGGCCTTCGCGGCCGTGATCGCCGCCTACCGGCTACCCTCGGCCTCGGCCGAGGACCGTGCCGCCCGGAGCCGGGCCATCCAGGAGGCCACGGTCGCGGCGGCCGCCCCGCCGCGCGCGCTGATCGGCCTCGCGACGGAGGTCGTCGACCTGGGACGGCAGCTGGCCGAGTTCAGCAACCCCAACGTGATCAGCGACGTGGCCGCCGCCTCCGAGGCGGCCCGCGCCGCGATCGCCACGGCCCTGATCACGCTGGACATGAACATCAACGCGATCACGGACGAGCGGACCCGGACGGAGTTCCGGGACGAGCTCCACCATGCGCACAACGCCATCCTGGCGGCCCAGGTCGTGACGGACCGCGTGCGGGAGAAGGTGATGGCATGACCGCGCTCCAGCTGCTCGGGAAACCCGTCGCGCAACAGCTGCGGGCCGAGACCGAGACCAATGTCGCCGCCCTACACCAGCGCGGGGTGCTCCCCGGCCTCGCGGTCGTGGTGGCCACCGACAACGAGGCGACCCTGTGGTACGTGCGCTCCATCGCGCGGGCCGCGGACAAGGCGGGGGTGCGCTGCACGGTCGTCGACCTCGGCGCCGGAGCCGGAGCCGACGAGATCGCCTCGGCGCTCACGCTGCTGAGCGCCGACGAGGACGTCCACGGCATCATCCTGCAGACCCCCCTGCCGCCGGGAGTGGCCGCGGACGAGCTGGTGGCCCACATCAGCGCCGCCAAGGACGTCGACGGCGCCAATCCCCTCAGCCTGGGCCGCCTGACCGTGGGCCAGCAGGCCTTCGCCCCCGCTACGGCCCGGGCGGTGGTGGAGATCCTGGAGCACTACGAGATCCCCCTCGCCGGCCGGCACGTGTCGGTGGTGGGCCGCTCGGCGGTCGTCGGCAAGCCGCTGCTGCAGCTCCTGCTCCGGCGCGACGCCACCGTCACCGTCTGCCACTCCCGCTCCCGTCCCCTGGAGCGGTACACGGCGGAGGCGGAGATCGTGGTCGCGGCGGTGGGGCGGCCCGGACTGGTCACCGGTGCGCATCTCCGGCCCGGCGCGGTGGTCGTCGACGTGGGCACCAACGTCCTCGACAACGGTGATCTCGTCGGCGACGTGGAGCCCCTCTCGGCGGCGGAGGTCGCGTCGGCCCTCACGCCGGTGCCCGGGGGCGTGGGCACGGTGACCACCGCCCTCCTCGTCCTGCACACCACCCAGGCGGCGCTGCAGCTCACCGAGGAGCCGGCCTCCGCACGGACGCTGGAGTCCGGCACCCCGTCCTGACCACAGCACGACGCTCTGTCGCGCGGACACGGCGGGCCCGCGCGACGGAGCGGCCTCGAGCGGGGTGCCCCTGCCACGTCCGTCCCGGCCCGGACGATCCAGGGCGGCGCGTGCTCCCCGGGCGGCTCAGAGGACCTGGCGGATCTGCGTCTCGAAGTCCCTGACGTGGGTGAGCATGATGCCGGCGGCCTCCTCGGCGTCGCCCTCCAGCACGGCCGTCAGCAGGGCGCTGTGGACGGTGATGTGCTCCTGCAGCTCAGGGATCCGGTCGGCCACCACGCACCAGATCCGGGTGGCCAGGTTGCTGTAGCGCTCCAGCGTGGCCTGCAGGTGGGAGTTGCCGGCCGCCGCGTAGATCGCACGGTGGATCCGCACGTCCCAGCGCAGCGCCTCGTCCCGGTCCAGCCGCTCGTTCTCCGGGTTCGCCAGCCGGTCCCGCAGCTCCTCCAGCTGGGAGCGGACGCCGCCCCCGCGTCGCTCGGCCGCCAGCTGGGCGGCGAGGGGCTCCAGCACCTCACGGACCTGGGAGATCTCCGAGAGCGCGGTGATGTCCACGGTGGTGGCGAACGTCCCGCGGCGGGAGTAGGTGACCACCAGGTGCTCGGACTCGAGCCGCTTGAGCGCCTCGCGCAGCGGGGTCCGCCCGAGGTGCAGCTCCTGGGAGAGGCGCCCCTCGTTGAGGGGGGCTCCCGGCGGGATGTCCAGGAAGATCAGGCGGTCCTGCAGCTGCAGGAACGCCCGGTCGGCCAGGGAGAGCGGCTCGTCCTGGACGGAGGCGGGGGTGATGGACATGACGTGATGCGCACTTTCCGTTCGTGGCCGGGGAGCTGCCGTGGGCGGACACGCTCTCCCTGGAGGGCCTTGTTCCTACCGTAGCCCCACGCGCCGGGCGGAGCGGACCGCGGGCAGTCCCGTCGACCGGCCCGGCCTCTCGCGAGCGGGCCGGCGAGGCCGGCTCCTGCCGCACGGGATCACAGGATGCCGCGCATGGTGCGCTCGAAGCTGCTCACGTGCGCGAGGGCGAGCTCGGCCGCCTCCTCGGCGTGCCCCGCGGCGATCGCCTCCAGCAGGTCCACGTGCTCGTGCACGTGCCCGCCGACCGTGGGCACCCGGTCCAGGACGAGGCACCAGATGCGCGTGGCGAGATTGTCCAGCCGCACCAGCGTCTCCTCGAGGTGCGCGTTGCCCGTCGCCCGGTAGATCAGCCGGTGGACCATGAGGTCCGACCGCATGAAGTCCTGGTTCGTCGGCGCGCCGCCGCAGAGGTCCCCGAGGGCGCGGGCCAGGTCCTGCATCTGCTGCCGGGCAGGTGGAGAGGCCGCCAGCGCGGCCTTCCGGGCGGCGAGCGGCTCCAGGTTCCGGCGGAGCTCGGAGACGTCGGACAGTGCCGTGATGTCCACCTGCGTGGCGAAGGTGCCCCGCCGGGGGTAGGAGACCACCAGGTGGTCCGTCTCCAGCCGTTTGAGCGCCTCGCGCAGCGGCGTCCTGCCGATGCCCATCTCGGCGGCCAGGTGGGCGTCCTGGATCATGGCGCCGGGGCGGATCTCGAGCACGGTCAGCCGGTCGCGCAGCAGCCGGTAGGCCTGCTCCGCCATCGACTCGGGCGCTTCCGTGCCGTGCTCGGTGGATGTGGCGACGCTCATGGCTTCACTCCTCGTTCGGGTCCGACACGGAGGCCGCGGGACGCGTGCCGTCATCCGTTGACACCTCTCCAGGCCTAGCATACCTTTGAACTACAGCTGATATATCAAACTCGTATCAGCCGCTGAATGCGACTCGCTTAGGAGCTCAGGGATGCCCGATCTGAACACTCGCCTGGCCGACGCCGACCCGGAGGTGGCGGCGGCCATCGACCAGGAGCTGATCCGTCAGCAGTCCACGCTGGAGATGATCGCCTCGGAGAACTTCGCCCCGGCCGCGGTCATGGAGGCGCAGGGCTCGGTGCTCACCAACAAGTACGCCGAGGGCTACCCGGGCCGGCGCTACTACGGCGGCTGCGAGCACGTGGACATCGTCGAGCAGCTGGCCATCGACCGGATCAAGGCCCTGTTCGGCGCCGAGCACGCCAACGTCCAGCCGCACTCCGGGGCCCAGGCCAACGCCGCGGTGATGCACGCCCTGCTCACGCCCGGGGACACGATCCTGGGACTGGACCTGGCCCACGGCGGGCACCTGACCCACGGGATGAAGCTCAACTTCTCCGGCAGGCTCTACAAGGTGGCCGCCTACGGCGTCGCCGCGGACGACCACCTCATCGACATGGCGGAGGTGGAGCGGCTCGCGCTCGAGCACCGGCCCCAGCTCATCGTGGCCGGCTGGTCCGCCTACCCCCGCCACCTGGACTTCGCCGAGTTCCGCCGGATCGCCGACAGTGTCGGGGCCTACCTGATGGTGGACATGGCCCACTTCGCTGGCCTGGTCGCGGCGGGGCTGCACCCCTCCCCCGTGCCGTACGCCGATGTGGTGACCACGACCACCCACAAGACGCTCGGCGGTCCGCGGGGCGGGGTGATCCTGTGCAAGCAGGAGCTGGCGAAGAAGATCAACTCCGCGGTGTTCCCCGGCCAGCAGGGCGGCCCGCTGGAGCACGTGGTCGCGGCCAAGGCGGTGGCCTTCAAGTACGCCGCCGGCGAGGAGTTCCGGGAGCGCCAGGCCCGCACCCTGGAGGGCGCCGAGATCCTCGCCCTCCGGCTGCTCTCCCCCGACGTGATGGCCACCGGGATCAGCCTGGTCAGCGGCGGCACCGACGTGCACCTGGTGCTCGTGGACCTGCGCGACTCCGAGCTCGACGGCCAGCAGGCCGAGGACCGCCTGCACCGCATCGGGATCACGGTCAACCGCAACGCCGTGCCCTTCGACCCGCGCCCGCCGATGGTCTCCTCCGGGCTGCGGATCGGCACCCCGGCCCTGGCCACGCGCGGCTTCGGCGCCGCCGAGTTCACCGAGGTCGCCGACATCATCGCCCAGGCGCTGATCCAGCCGCTCACCGAGGAGCTCACCGAGCGGCTGCGCGGACGCGTCACGGCCCTGGCCGAGGCCTTCCCCCTGTACCCGGACCTGTCCCAGCTCGGCCGGCCCCGGGCGGAGGAGCCGGCCGTCGAGGCCTCCTCCGACGAGCTGTCCGCCGCGGAGCGGGCCTCCTCCATCCTGAACGGAGTGTCGTAATGGCCGATCTGCTTCCGGAGCACCCGGACTTCCTCTGGCACAACCCGGACCCGAAGACCTCCTACGACGCCGTCATCGTCGGCGGTGGCGGGCACGGGCTGGCCACCGCCTACTACCTGGCCAAGAACCACGGGATGACCAACATCGCGGTGCTCGAGCGCGGGTGGCTGGCCGGCGGGAACATGGCCCGCAACACCACGATCATCCGGTCCAACTACCTGTGGGACGAGTCCGCGGCGATGTACGAGCACTCCCTGAAGCTGTGGGAGCAGCTGCCGGAGGAGCTGGAGTACGACTTCCTCTTCTCCCAGCGCGGGGTGATGAACCTGGCCCACACCCTGGGCGACGTGCGCGAGTCCGTGCGCCGCGTCAACGCGAACAAGCTCAACGGCATCGACGCGGAGTGGATCACCCCGGACCAGGTCAAGGAACTGTGCCCGATCATCAACGTCGACGACGACCTGCGCTATCCCGTGATGGGGGCGACCTACCAGCCCCGCGCCGGGATCGCCAAGCACGACCACGTCGCGTGGGCCTTCGCGCGCAAGTGCGACGAGTTCGGCGTGGACATCATCCAGAACTGCGAGGTCACCGGCTTCCTGAAGGACGGTGACCGGGTGGTCGGGGTGGAGACCTCCCGGGGCACCATCCACGCGGGCAAGGTGGGGCTCTGCGGGGCCGGGCACTCCTCGGTGCTGGCGGAGCTGGCCGGGTTCCGGCTGCCCATCCAGTCCCACCCGCTGCAGGCCCTCGTCTCGGAGCTGCACGAGCCGGTCCACCCGACGGTGGTGATGTCCAACCACGTGCACGTCTACGTCTCCCAGGCCCACAAGGGCGAGCTGGTGATGGGCGCCGGGGTGGACGCCTACACCGGCTACGGCCAGCGCGGGGCCTTCCACGTGATCGAGGAGCAGATGGCCGCGGCCGTGGAGCTGTTCCCGATCTTCGCCCGGGCGCACGTGCTGCGCACCTGGGGCGGGATCGTGGACGTCACCCTGGACGCCTCCCCGATCGTGTCCAGGACGCCGGTGGACCAGCTCTACGTCAACTGCGGATGGGGCACGGGCGGGTTCAAGGGCACGCCGGGCGCCGGCTACTCCTTCGCCCACACCATCGCCACGGACGAAGCCCACCCGCTCAACGAGCCGTTCTCCCTGGAGCGGTTCGAGACCGGGATCCTCATCGACGAGCACGGCGCCGCCGCCGTGGCCCACTGACCCGCCCACCAGGAGGCAGGAACACCATGCTGCTGATCGAGTGCCCCTACTGCGGGCCACGCGACGAGACCGAGTACCAGTACGGCGGGGAGGCGCACGTGCCCTACCCCGAGGACCCCTCCCGGCTCTCCGACCAGGAGTGGGCCGAGTACCTCTTCTACCGCAACAACCCCAAGGGCCTGCTCGCCGAGCGATGGGCGCACACCGCCGGGTGCCGTCGCTGGTTCAACGTGGTGCGCAACACCGTGACCTACGAGATCGCGGCCGTCTACCGCATGGGCGAGACCGCCCCGCAGATCGGAGGAGTCCGGTGACCGACCAGACCTACCGCCTGCCGCCGGAGCGCAGCGCCGCGAGCAGCATCGACCGCACGAAGCCGCTGAGCTTCACCTTCGACGGCGAGCAGGTCTCCGGCTACGCCGGGGACACCCTCGCCTCGGCCCTGCTCGCCGCCGGCCGGATCACCTGCGGGGACTCCATGTACCTGGGCCGTCCGCGCGGGATCCTGGCCGCCGGCGTCGAGGAGCCCAACGCGCTCGTGAAGGTCGGCGCCCGGTCGGGCGTGGACGTCGACGAGTCCATGCTCCCGGCCACGTCCGTGGAGCTGAACGACGGGCTCTCCGCCGGCTACCTCCGCGGGCTGGGCCGGCTGGACCCGCGCAAGGACCGGGCCGTGTACGACCGCAAGTACGTCCACACGGACGTGCTGGTCGTCGGGGCCGGGCCCGCCGGGCTGACCGCGGCCCGGGAGGCGGCCCGCTCCGGAGCGCGGGTGATGCTGCTGGACGAGCAGCCCGAGGCCGGCGGCTCCCTGCTGTCCGGGCGGGACGAGGTCGTCGACGGCGTGCCGGCCCGCACCTGGGTGTCCGAGACCGCCGCATCGCTGGCCGACGCCCCGGAGGTCACGGTCCTGCAGCGCACCACGGTGATCGGCAGCTATGACGCCAACTACGTCGTGGCCGTCCAGCGCCGCACCGACCACCTCGGCGGACCTCCCTCCCCGGCGGTCTCCAGGGAGCGGATCTGGCACGTGCGCGCCCGCCAGGTGGTGCTGGCCACCGGGGCCCACGAACGGCCGGTCGTCTTCGAGAACAACGACCGCCCGGGGATCATGCTCGCCGGCGCCGTGCGCACCTATCTCAATCGGTACGGCGTGGCCGCGGGCTCGCGGGTGGTGGTGGCCACCACCAACGACTCCGCCTACGCCGTGGTCGCGGACCTCGTGGCCGCGGGCGTGGACGTCGCCGCCGTGGTCGACTCCCGCGAGGACGTCCACGGGGCCCCGGCCGCGGTCGTGGCCGGCACCGGGGTGCCGCTGTTCAGCGGCAGCGCCGTGGTCGACACCCTCGGCGAGGTCGAGGGCGGGCGCGTCAGCGGCGTCGTCGTCAGCGCCGTCGACGACCGCGGCGGCCTGACGGGATCGCCGCGGACCATCCAGGCCGACCTGCTGGCCGTCTCCGGCGGTTGGACCCCCGTGGTGCACCTGCACAGCCAGCGCCAGGGAAAGCTCACCTGGAACGAGCGGCTCGCCGCCTTCGTCCCCGCCGCTCCCGTGCCGGGCCAGCAGACCGCCGGAGCCCTCAACGGCACCACCGACCTGGCCTGGTGCCTGACCGAGGGCGCGGCGGCCGGCGCCGAGGCGGCCCGCCGGGCCGGTTTCGAGGGCAGCCCCGAGACCCCCCGGGCGGAGAGCGTGGAGTCCGCGCCCGTGCGCCCGCTGTGGCTCGTGCCCGGCCGCACCGGGGAGCCCGCCGAGTGGCGGCACCACTTCGTGGACCTGCAGCGGGACCAGACCGTGGCCGACGTCCTGCGCTCGGTCGGGGCGGGGATGCGATCGGTGGAGCACGTGAAGCGCTACACCTCCATCTCCACGGCCAACGACCAGGGCAAGACCTCGGGGGTCAACGCCATCGGCGTGATCGCCGCGGCCCTGAACACCGAGGACGTCGGCGGGATCGGCACCACCACCTACCGCGCCCCCTACACCCCGGTGGCCTTCGCCGCGCTCGCCGGCCGACAGCGCGGCGAGCTGTTCGACCCCGCCCGCCGCACGCCGATGCACGAGTGGCACGTGGCGCGCGGGGCGCTGTTCGAGGACGTCGGGCAGTGGAAGCGGCCCTGGTACTACCCGCAGGCCGGGGAGGACATGGACACCGCCGTGCTGCGCGAGTGCGCCGCCGTGCGCGAGAACGTCGGGTTCATGGACGCCACCACCCTGGGCAAGATCGAGATCCGGGGCAAGGACGCCGGGGAGTTCCTGAACCGGGTCTACACGAACGCGTTCAAGAAGCTCAAGGCCGGCATGGGCCGCTACGGCGTGATGTGCACCGCCGACGGCATGGTATTCGACGACGGCGTCACGCTGCGCCTGGACGAGGACCGCTACCTGATGACCACGACCACCGGTGGGGCCGCCAAGGTGCTGGAGTGGCTCGAGGAGTGGTCGCAGACCGAGTGGCCCGAGCTCGACGTGGTGTGCACCTCCGTGACGGAGCAGTGGGCGACCGTCGCCGTCGTCGGCCCGCGGTCCCGGGACGTGATCGCGAAGCTGGCCCCGGAGCTGGACGTCTCCCAGGACGCGTTCCCGTTCATGGCCTTCCGCGAGACCACGCTGGCCTCGGGGATCCCGGCGCGGATCTGCCGCATCTCCTTCTCCGGGGAGCTGGCCTTCGAGATCAACGTGGCCGGCTGGTACGGGCTCGCCGTGTGGGAGGCCGTGGCCGCGGCCGGGGAGGAGTTCGGCATCACCCCCTACGGCACGGAGACGATGCACGTGCTGCGCGCGGAGAAGGCCTTCCCGATCGTGGGCCAGGACACCGACGGCACCGTCACCCCGCAGGACCTGGGCATGGACTGGGTGGTGTCCAAGACCAAGGACTTCATCGGCAAGCGCTCCTACGACCGGCCCAGTGCCACCAGCGACGACCGCAAGCAGCTCGTGGCCGTGCTGCCCGTGGACCCGGAACGCCGCCTGCCGGAGGGCGCTCAGCTGATCGTCCACGGCACGCCCGTCACGCCGCAGGAGGGCCCCGTGCCCATGGAGGGCCACGTGACCTCCAGCTACCGCAGCGCCGCCCTGGGGCGCACGTTCGGCCTGGCGCTGGTGAAGAACGGCCGCAACCGCATCGGCGAGACGCTCCAGGCCCCGCTCGACGGGGAACTGGTGGACGTGGTGCTCGCCGAACCCGTGCTCTACGACCCCGAAGGGAAGCGCCGAGATGGCTGATCAGCTCCTGACCGACGACGTCACCGACACCACGGCACTGCGTCGCAGCCCGCTCGCGCACCTCGCGCAGCAGATGCACGAGCGGACGGTGCCGGGCGAGCGGGGCGTGGCCCTGCGCGAGGTCCCCTACCTCACCATGGTGGGCCTGCGGGTGCTCCCCGGCACCGCGGCGGCCGAGTCCGTGACCGCCGCGGCGGGGGTTCCCCTGCCCGGCGGCCACGGGCAGGTCACCGGCTCCCCGGACGGCACGGCCGTGCTGTGGCAGGGCCCCGACGAGTTCCTGCTCGTCGGTCCCGAGGGCGCCGGGCCCGCGGAGATCGGCTCCGCGGGGAGCGACCTCCGTGAGGCCGCCGCCGACGACGCGGGCACCGCCGCCGGGCTGGCCCGGGCCCTGGGCAGCGAGCCGGGACAGGCCGTGGACCTGTCGGCCAACCGCACCACGCTGGAGCTGTCCGGGCCCTCGGCCCGGGCCGTGCTCGAGAAGGGCTGTCCGATCGACCTGCACCCGCGGGCCTTCGGGCCGGGGACGGCCGTGGCCACGACCCTCGGACCGGTGCAGGTGCTGCTGTGGCAGACCGCCGAGCAGGTCTACCGGCTCCTGCCGCGGGCCTCCTTCGCCGACTACACGGCCCGCTGGCTGCTGGACGCCATGACGGAGTACGCGGCTCCCGAGGTTCCCTGATGGCCCTGTCCGTCCTGGACCTGTTCTCCGTCGGCATCGGCCCCTCCTCGTCCCACACGGTGGGGCCGATGCGGGCCGCCCGGCTGTTCACGGAGGGCCTGGCCGGGGACGGTCTGCTCGGCTCGGTCTCCCGGGTCCGGTCCGAGCTGTTCGGCTCGCTCGGGGCCACCGGGCACGGGCACGGCTCGGACAAGGCCGTGATCCTGGGCCTGCAGGGTGAGGACCCGGAGACCGTGGACACCGACACGGCCGACGCCCGGGTGCGGTCGAGCACGGAGCGCGGGCAGCTGTGCCTGGGAGGGACCCACCCGATTTCCTTCGACCGCGCCGAGGACGTCGTGATGCACCGGCGCAAGTCGCTGCCGGCGCATCCCAACGGCATGGTGTTCTTCGCCTACGGGACGGACGGCGAGCTGGTGCGGGAGCGCACCTTCTACTCGGTCGGCGGCGGATTCGTGGTCGACGGTGACGTGTCCGGGGCGGACCGCATCGTCCAGGACACCACCGAGGTGCCCTTTCCCTTCAGCACCGGCCGGCAGCTCCTGGAGCACTGCCGGCGCGAGGGGACCTCGATCGCCGGGATCATGCTCGCCAACGAGCTGTCCTGGCGCAGCGAGGAGCAGCTCCGCTCGAGCCTGCTGCACATCTGGTCCGTGATGCAGGAGTGCGTGGAGAACGGCTGCACGCGCACGGAGGCCCGGCTGCCCGGAGGACTGAAGGTCCGCCGCCGGGCGCCGGCCCTGCGGACCCGGTTGCGGGAGGCCGAGGCGGCCGCCGCCGCCGATCCTGACCGGCCGGCGTCGGATCCGCTGCAGGCCATGGAGTGGATCAACCTCTACGCCCTGGCGGTCAACGAGGAGAACGCCTCCGGCGGACGGATCGTGACCGCCCCGACCAACGGGGCGGCGGGCATCATTCCCGCCGTGCTGCACTACTACGCCCGGTTCATCGCCGGGGCGGACGAGGACGGCGTGGTGGAGTTCCTGCTGACGGCGGCGGCCGTCGGCATCCTCATCAAGGAGAACGCCTCCATCTCCGGCGCGGAGATGGGCTGCCAGGGCGAGGTGGGATCGGCCTGCTCCATGGCCGCCGCAGGCCTGTGCGCGGTCCTCGGCGGCACCCCGGAGCAGGTGGAGAACGCCGCCGAGGTCGGCATGGAGCACAACCTCGGGCTGACCTGCGACCCGGTGGGCGGGCTCGTGCAGATCCCGTGCATCGAGCGCAACGCGATCGCCTCCGTCAAGGCCATCAATGCCGCGCGCCTCGCCCTCCAGGGCGACGGCGAGCACACGGTCTCGCTCGACCAGGTCATCAAGACCATGCGCGAGACCGGCAAGGACATGAAGATCAAGTACAAGGAGACCTCCCGTGGTGGACTGGCCGTCAACGTCGTCGAATGCTGAACCGCACCTGCAGCCGGAGACGGTGCTCACCGCACCCTCCACGACCGAGCTGGTGCTGACCCTCGACTGCCCCGAGAAGCCGGGGATCGTGCACGCCGTCAGCGGCGTGCTGCTGGAGCACGGCTGCAACATCGTGGAACTGACCCAGTTCGACGACCGCCGGCTCGGCCACTTCTTCATGCGCGTCCACGTGGCCCCGGCCACGGGCGAGGCGCTCGACGCGGAGAGCCTGCGGCAGGACCTGACACCGGTGGCCGAGCGGTTCGGCATGCGCTGGGAGCTCAACGAGCACCAGGCGAAGCGGCGGGTGCTGGTGATGGTCTCCAAGTTCGGCCACTGCCTCAACGACCTGCTCTTCCGGGCCCGCACGGGCGAGCTGCCCGTGGACATCGTCGCGGTGGTCTCCAACCACCGGGACCACCAGCGCCTGGTGGAGTGGCACGGCATCCCGTTCTTCCACGTGCCCGTCACCCGGGACACCAAGCCCGCGGCGGAGGCGCGCCTGCTGGAGCTGGTGGACCGCTTCGAGGTGGATCTCGTGGTCCTGGCCCGCTACATGCAGGTGCTCAGCGACTCGCTGGCCACCCGGATGGAAGGACGGGTGATCAACATCCACCACTCGTTCCTGCCGTCCTTCAAGGGCGCCAAGCCCTACCACCAGGCCTACGACCGCGGGGTGAAGACCGTGGGCGCCACGGCGCACTACGTCAACGCCGAGCTGGACGAGGGCCCGATCATCGCCCAGCAGGTGGTGACCGTGGACCACACCTTCGGCCCCGAGGACCTCGTGGCCGCCGGCCGCGACACCGAGTGCAAGGCCCTCTCCGACGCCGTCCGGTGGCACTGCGAGGGGCGGGTCATCCTGCACGGGAACCGCACCGTCGTCCTGCGCTGACCGGCGGCCGCCCGCGCCTCGAGAGCCTCCGTGGTGGGTGTCCGCACCCACCACGGAGGTTCTTTCGCCTGCATGGGGCCCGTACGGCTGCCCTGCGCCCCGTACGGCTGGCGGCGGCAGGACCAGCGGGTCCCGCCGTTCGGGCCGGGCCCCGAACGACAGGTCCCCCCGGAGGCGGGTGCCTCCGGGGGGATCGGTCCTGCAGGGTGCCGGCAGACGGCTCTCCCGGCTCAGTGGCCGCGGTCGATCCACTCCTGCAGGTGCGGGGCCTCGGCCCCGATCGTGGTGGGATCCCCGTGCCCGGTGAGCACCTCGGTCTCCGGCGGGAGGGTCAGCAGCCGTTCGCGGATCGACCCGATGATCGTGCCGAAGTCGCTGTAGGAGCGGCCGGTGGCCCCGGGCCCGCCCTGGAACAGGGTGTCCCCGGAGAACACGACGCCGTGCTCGCCCAGCTCCGGTGCGTGGAAGCACACCGAGCCCGGGGAGTGGCCGGGGGTGTGCACGGCCGTGAGCCGCACCCCGTCCAGTGCGAAGGTGTCCCCGTCGTCGATGGCCCGGTCGAAGAGGGCGGACGGATAGACCTGCTCCCACAGCATCGTGTCGGCCGGATGCAGGTACACCGGCGCCCGCACCTCGTCGGCGACCTCGCGCACGGCGCGGATGTGGTCGTCGTGGCCGTGCGTGAGCAGGACGGCCACCACGGTGCGTCCGGCCACCGCCCGGACCACGGCCGAGGGGTCGTGGGCGGGGTCGATCACCAGGCACCGCTCGTCGTCGCCGACGAGCCACACGTTGTTCTCGACCTCCCACGTGCCCCCGTCCAGGGAGAACGTCCCGGAGGTCACCAGATGCTCGACCTTCACCCGGCCGGAGGCGTCGGCGCGCTGCGGCGCGGCCTGCTGCTCGGTCATCGGGCCGCTCCTGCCGGTGCGGCGGCGGCGTCCACGGCGTCGCTCTCCTCGGCGCCGGTCCCGCCCCGGGGGATCTCCACGACGGAGCGCAGGACGGTGCCGGCCTTCATCTTCTCGAACGCCGGCTCCACCTGGTCGAGGCCGATCCGCTCGCTCACGAACCCGTCGAGGTCCAGCCGGCCCAGCCGGTACTGGTCCACCAGCATCGGGAAGTCCCTGGAGGGCAGCGTGTCGCCGTACCAGGCGGACTTGATCGACCCGCCGCGCCCGAACACCTCGTCCAGCGGGATCTCCCAGGTGGTGCCCGGGGCCGGGACCCCGACCAGCACCATCCGCCCGGCCAGGTCGCGGGCCTCGAAGGCCTGCTTGAAGGTCGGGCCGATGCCCACCGCGTCGATCACCAGGTCCGCGCCGTGCCCGCCGGTGAGCTCCCGGATCGCCGCCACCGGGTCCTGCTGCCGCGAGTTCACGGTGTGGGTGGCCCCGAACTTCTGCGCCGTGGCCAGCTTCTCGTCGTCGAGGTCCACCGCGATGATCGT
The DNA here is from genome assembly GCF_029524215.1 of Kocuria oceani. NCBI lineage: Bacteria > Bacillati > Actinomycetota > Actinomycetes > Micrococcales > Micrococcaceae > Kocuria > Kocuria oceani. The sequence continues at coordinate 14,942 of NZ_JARAMH010000034.1, forward strand.
GCTCGCCCCGGCCAGGGCGGCCCCGGCGATCGCCGCGGCCCCGACCCCGCCGCAGCCGATCACCGCCACGGACTCCCCGCGCTTCACGGCCCCGGTGTTGAGCACCGCCCCGATCCCGGCCATCACCCCGCAGCCCAGCAGCCCCACGGCGGCGTACTGGTGGTCCTGGAGCTCGCCCTCGATCTTGGTGCACTGCCCGGCGGCCACCAGGGTCTTCTCCGCGAAGGAGCCGATGCCCAGGGCCGGGGTCAGCTCGGTGCCGTCCTCCAGGGTCATCTTCTGGGTGGCGTTGTGGGTGGCGAAGCAGTACCAGGGCTCGCCCCGCCGGCAGGCCCGGCACTGCCCGCACACCGCCCGCCAGTTCAGGATCACGTGGTCGCCCACGGCGACCTCCGTCACCCCCTCACCGACCGCCGAGACGATGCCCGAGGACTCGTGGCCCAGCAGGAACGGGTAGTCGTCACCGACGCCGCCCTCGACGTAGTGGTGGTCCGTCTGGCACACCCCGCAGGTGAGCACGTCGACCAGGGCCTCGCCCGGTCCCGGGTCCGGGACCAGGATGGTCTCCACGCTGACGGGCTGGTTCTTGCCCTTCGACACCACGCCTTTGACCTTGTGCATGCTGGAACTGCCTTTCGTCGTCGTCGGCACCGGGAACGGTGCTCGATCACAGAAGTCGTGCTGGGGTGTCCCGGTCCCGGGACGGGGCCGGGGGCGGAGCGGCACGCACTCCGTCCCCGGGAGGCCGGGCCTCAGCCGCGGATGCGCTCCATGCCGGGGTCCACGAGCGGCTCGGCGCTGACCGTGGCCGGGACGCGCTCGCCGAGGTACTCGATCTCCACGCCGTCGCCCTCGGAGATCTCCGGCGGGAGCCAGGCGTAGGCGACCGGCCGGCCCACGGTGTGCCCGAAGACGGCGCTGGTGACGTAGCCGGCGGCGGCGCCGTCCACGTACACGGGCTCCTTGCCCAGGACCACGGAGCGTCCGTCGTCGACGGTCAGGCAGCGCAGCCGGCGCCGGACCTGACCGTCGGAGGCCACCGCCTCCGAGCCCACGAACTCTCCCTTGTCCTTCTTGACGGCGAAGTCCAGTCCGGCCTCCACCGCGGTGTGCTCGGTGGTCATGTCGGTGCCCCAGGACCGGTAGCCCTTCTCCACGCGCAGGCTGTTGAAGGCCGCGCGCCCCGCGGGGACGATCCCGAACTCCTGGCCCGCCTCGTGCAGCAGGTCCCACAACCGCAGCCCCTGGTCGGCGGTGGTGTACAGCTCCCAGCCGAGCTCCCCCACGTAGGAGAGGCGCATCGCGGTGACCCGCAGGCCGCCCACCCGGATGTCCTTGGTGCGGAAGTACTTCAGGCCGTCGTTGGACAGGTCGTCGCGGGAGACCTTGGCCATGACCTCTCGGGCCTTCGGGCCCCACAACCCGATGCAGCAGGTCTCGGCGGTGGTGTCCCGGACCAGGGCCCAGGCGGTGGGGTCCTCGGCGCTCTGCCGGTTCGCCTCGGAGGACAGGTACGCCACGTCGACGCTGCTGTTGATGCCGGCCTGGAACAGGTTCTCGCTGAGCCGGGCCACGGTGATGTCGCTGCGGATCCCGGCCTTCTCGTCGAGCAGGAGGCAGTACGTCACGGCGCCCGGCTTGCGCAGGACGTTGCCGGTGGTGAGCCGCTGCAGCAGGGCGGCGGCCCCCGGCCCTTCGACCGTCACGCGCTTGAGCGGGGTCATGTCGTACATCGCCACGGCGGTGCGGGTCTTCCACGCCTCGACCGCCGCGATCGGCGAGTGGTACCGCGCCGCCCACGGCTCCCGCTCCGGCTCCCGCCACTCCTCGGGCAGCTGGTCCAGGAGCGCGGCGTTGGACTCGTACCAGTGCGGGCGCTCCCAGCCGTGGCTCTCCAGGAAGAACGCGCCGAGCTCCAGCTCCCGGGGGTAGAACGGGCTGACCCGCAGGTTGCGCGGCGACTCCCGGGGCTGGAGGGGGTGGAGGACGTCGTAGATCTCCACGAAGTTCTGCTTGCCCGTCTCCTCGACGTACTCCGGGGACAGCTGCACGTCGTCGAACCGGGTGGCCTCGCAGCCGTGCAGGTCCGTCTCCGGGACGCCGTCCACCAGCAGCTCGGCCATGGCCTTGGCCACGCCCGAGGAGTGGGTGACCCACACCGCCTCGGCCACCCAGAACCCGGCGAGGTCCGGGGACTCGCCGATGAGCGGGCCCCCGTCCGGGGTGAAGGAGAAGATCCCGTTGAAGCCCTCGGCCACCTCGCTGCCGCGCAGGCTCGGCAGGAAGCGCTGGCTCTCGGCCCACTGCTCGGTGAAGTCCTCGGGCGTGAAGTCCAGACGGGAGGGCATCCGGTCGTGGGCGATGTCGCGGGGCGCGTAGTGCGGCAGGTCGGAGAGGTCCACCGGCATCGGGCGGTGCGCGTAGGAGCCGATGCCGATCCGGTCCCCCCACTCCCGGTAGTAGAGGTCCGCGTCCTGGTGCCGGAGGATCGGCAGGGTTGCCCCGTTCGGGGCGTCGTGCTTGCCCACCAGCTCGGGGACCGCGGAGGTGAAGACGTACTGGTGGGCCAGCGGCAGGATGGGGCACGGCATGCCGGCCATCTCGCCGATCGCGGGGCCCCAGAACCCGGCGCAGGAGACGACGATGTCCGCCGGCACGGTTCCGTCCGGCGTGGTCACACCGGTCACGCGGCCGTTCGACCGCTCGATGCCCGTGACGGTCGTCTCCGGGCAGTAGGTCACGCCGGCGCGGGTGGTGCGGTCGATGAGCACCTGCACCGCCTTGGCGGCCAGGGCGAGCCCGTCCGTCGCCACGTGGTAGCCGCCCAGGACCATCTCGGGGTTGACCAGGGGGTGCTGCGCGACCACCTCCTCGGGAGTCAGCAGCCGGCCCTCGAGGCCCCACGACGTCGCGTAGCCCACCTTGCGCTTGAGCTCCTCCAGCCGCGCCGGCGTGGTGGCCACCTCGAGGCCCCCGACCTGGTTGAAGCAGCCCAGGGACATGAGCTTCTCCACCGTGTACTGCGCGAAGTGGGTGAGCGACCGGGACGGGTTCGTCTGGTAGACGAGTCCGGGCGCGTGCGACGTCGAGCCGCCGGGAAGGGGCAGCGGGCCCTGTTCCAGGACGGTGACACTCGTCCAGCCGCGCTGGACGAGTTCGTCGGCAAGGTTGGTGCCGACGATGCCGGCTCCGATGATGACGACGCGAGGGGTGGTGCTCATGGGCGGTTCTCCTGACCTGCGGATGTCGTGCTGGGGTCGACCGGTTTTCAGTTCGACTGGGACTCGTGGCCGTGGGCCGTGAGCCCGGGCGGCAGGTTCGGGGCCTCGGTCGACTCCTCGACCATGATGTCGCCGTCCACGACGCTCACCTTGTGGGTCCGGACCGGCAGCTTGGCCGGGGGTGCGTCCACCGCGCCGGTGCGGAGGTTGAACTTGGACGCGTGCAGCGGGCACTCCACCTCGCAGTCCTCCACCCAGCCGTCGGCGAGCGAGGCGTCCTGGTGGGTGCAGGTGTCGTCGAGGGCGAACAGCTCGCCCTCCTCCGTGTGGAACACGGCGATGGGCGGGACGGTGTCGAGGCGCAGGGCGTCACCGGGTGCGAGGTCCTTGAGGGGACAGGCCTTGTGCATCGGAGCGGATCCTTTCCTGAGGACGGGCCTGCTGTGCCGGGCAATCCGCGCCGGCCGAGCTGGCTCACCATGAGCAACAAGCATTGCAATGTGCAACAAGCGTGGAGACCGGCAATGCGTGCTGTCAAGAGGTCCACGCCAGTCGATTCGTGATCCAGGCCACAGCACGACATTTTGTAAATTTCTCGCGTCGCATTGACAGAACCCCTTGACGCTCCCTCTGCGCGAGACTCACTCTGAATCTCACATTACGAACCGTGTTGCACGACTTGCGCGTCACACCCGGGAACCGGCCTCTCGCCGCTGATCCGGGTCGCCACCCATCCGTTGTCTGTCTTTCGAAAGGGGTCCTTCATGGAGTCCCTCGTCATTGTCGGAGCCTCGCTGGCCGGTCTGTCGGCCGCGCGGGCGGCTCGCAACCTCGGCTTCGCCGGACGGCTGGTGATCATCGGTGATGATCCGGCTCGCCCCTACGACCGCCCGCCGCTGTCCAAGGACTTCCTGGCCGGGCGGATCGAGACGGCGGACCTGGCCCTGGAGACCGACACCGACGCCCTGGCCGCGGAGTGGATCCTGGGCACCCCGGCGGTGTCCTTCGAGGCGGCCACCCGCACGGTGGTGCTGGCCGACGGGCGGCAGGTGCACGCCGACAAGCTGGTGATCGCCACCGGCGCCTCCCCCCGGACCCTGCCCCAGATCGCCGACGCGCCCAACGTGGTGAGCCTGCGCACCATCGCCGATGCGCAGAAGCTGCGCGGCCTGGTCCGGGCCGGTGGCCGGATGGTGGTCATCGGCGCCGGCTTCATCGGCGCCGAGGTCGCCTCCACCGCCCACGCGCTGGGCATGGAGGTCACCGTGCTGGAGAAGTCCCCCACCCCGCTGTGCGGGCCGCTGGGGGCGCAGCTGGGGGCGGTCGTGGCCGGGCTGCACACCCGCGCCGGGGTCGAGCTGATCTGCGGGGCCGAGATCGCCGACTTCGCCCGCACCGACGGGCCCGTGGAGGCGGTGGTCCTGGCCGACGGGACCGTGCTGCCCACCGACGTGGTGGTCGTGGGCATCGGGGCGATCCCCAACACCGCCTGGCTGGAAGGCTCCGGGATCGAGCTGGGCAACGGCGTGCTCTGCGACGCGGTCGGGGCCACCAACATCCCCGGGGTCGTGGCCGTGGGCGACTGCGCCGCCTGGTGGGACCCGGCCGCCGGGCGCCACCACCGGGTGGAGCACTGGACCGGGGCCGCCGAACGCCCCGCGGTGGCTCTCGGGGCGCTGCTGGGCGCGGACCCGGCCACCCTGCCGGCCGTGAAGCCTCCCTACTTCTGGTCCGACCAGTACGGCACCCGCCTGCAGTTCGCCGGCGACGCCGCCGGGGCCGAGCGCATCGTCTACGAGCACGGCGACCCCAGGGGTCGTCCTTCCTGGCCGTCTACTACACCGGGGAAGACCCGGTCGCGGTGCTGGCCTGGAACCAGACCAAGCTCTTCTGCCGCTGGCGTAAGACCCTCGAGAAGCGCGCCACCGCCGCCGCCCGGCTGGTCGCCGCCTGACCACCCGTGCACCTCTCCTCTCCTTCTCTCGTCCTGACCCACCGCATTCCCCGCACCGTCTGAACCAAGGAGTTCGTGTTGTCGACCAACGTTGTCTCGGAGTCCCTGATCTCCACCCTGCCCGGATCCACCTACGTGGACGAGGCCGTCTTCCGCGCCGAGCAGGAACGCATCTTCGAGCAGATGTGGTTCTGCGCCGTGCGCGCCGGTGACCTCGACAAGCCCGGGGCCTACCGCACCG
>NZ_JARAMH010000035.1:0-19807 GCF_029524215.1 Kocuria oceani
CCACCGACCGCCGCGCCCTGGTGATCGTGGCCACCGCCGAGGCCGACTGCGAGGTGCGCACCACCCTGGGCCGGATGCACGAACGCATGCTGGCCGCCGCCCGGGCCCTGGACCCCGACCAGGCCGCCACCGTCACCGCCTTCCTGCACGCCATGGCCGAGGCCGTCGACGCCGCCGAGGACGCCGCCGAGGACGTGGGCGGCCCGGATGATCCGGAGGATCCCGCGGACCTCGGAGATCCCGCGGTCATCGAGGTCGTCCACGGCGCCGACGCCGTCGACACCGGCGAGGAGCTCGAGGGCTCCGGGGTCGCCCGGGGCGCCGGCGCCGTCCGGGTGAGCCGCGCCGCCGAGCGGCCGGGCGCGCCGGCCGCCGCCGGGCCCTGATGGCCGGGGGCCTCCGGTGCGGGCCCCGGCCCGTGCCGGGGCCCGCTCCTCAGTAGGCGGTGCGGGCCGTGTTCGCCGCCCACGCCTCGAAGGGCGCGGTGCGCTCCTGGAGGTCGACGGGGCGCACGGGCAGCGAACGCTCCTCCACCGGCCGGGCGAAGTACTCGTGGAACTCCGCGTCGTCGAAGCCCCCGGCCGCGGCGTCGTGCCGGTCGGCCGCGAACCAGACCGCGTCCAGGCGGGACCACAGGGACGCGGACACGCACAGCGGGCACGGCTCGCAGCTCGCGTAGAGGGTCGCCCCGGAGAGGTCGAACGTGCCGAGCTCCCGGCAGGCGGTGCGGATGGCGACCACCTCCGCGTGCGCGGTCGGGTCGCTGTCGGCGGTGACACGGTTGACGCCGGAGAAGCGGCGGCCGTCGGCGGTGACGACCACGGCGCCGAAGGGCCCGCCGTCGGCCTTGGCGTTGTCGACCGCGAGCGCGATGGCCTCGCGCAGGAACTGCCGGGCCTCGGCCGGAACAGTGGTCTCGTTCGTGCTCATGCGGATCTCCCGGGTGAGGCAGATGCCGCTGGGGAGCTCGCCGAGCCAGAACCGGGAGACGCGCCGACGGCGGCCGCTGCGTGATCGATGGTGCAGTTCTGCCTGGTAGATAGTCCGGTCGCCCGGACCCGCCGTGGGCCAGTCCAGAGGCTACCGGGCAGTGTCCCGCTCCACAACAGCCGCCCCTGCGGTCCCGGGGACCGCGCGCGGGCGCGGCCGCCACGCCGCCGCCGGACCGGTGGCCCGGCTCCGTGCCGGAGGACGTCCCGGCTAGGCTGGGCTCCCGACCCGATGACCCGTCCGTGTGAGGAGCGCTCCGTGCCCGTGATCCAGCGACACCTGTTCGGCCCCGGCCCGTCCAACCCGTATCCCGAGGCCACGGCCGCGCTGGCCCTTCCGCTGCTCGGGCATCTCGACCCCGCGTTCCTGGAGATCATGGACAGCGCCTGCGACGGTCTGCGCGAGGTCTGGGGCACCCGCAACCGGCGCACCCTGCCGCTGAGCGCCACCGGCTCGGCCGGCATGGAGGCCGCCTTCGTCAACACCGTGGAGGACGGCGACGTCGTCGTCGTGGCGGTCAACGGCCTCTTCGGGGAGCGGATGTGCGACGTCGCGGCCCGGTGCGGCGCCGAGGTGGTGCGGGTGGACTTCCCGTACGGGCAGCCGATAGACCCCCAGCAGGTCGCCGAGGCGCACCCGGCCCCGAAGATCATCGCCGCGGTGCACGCCGAGACCTCCACGGGCGTGCGCTCGGACATCGCCGCGCTGGGGGAGCTCAAGGGCGACGCCCTGCTGCTCGTCGACGCCGTCACGTCCATCGGCGGCATCGAGCTGCGCGCGGACGAGTGGGGGGTGGACCTCGGCTACGCCGGCACCCAGAAGTGCCTGGGCGTGGCCCCGGGGCTGGCGCCGTTCACGATCTCGGACGCCGCGTTCGAGCGCCGGGTGCGCCATCCCCGGTCCTGGTACCTGGACCTCGGCATGCTCGGCGGCTACGTGGGGGAGGCGCAGGGCCGGGCCCGCACCTACCACCACACCGCGCCCACCGCCATGATCGCCTCCCTGGACGCGGGGCTGCGCCGGATCTCCGAGGAGGGCCTGGAGAACGTGTGGGCCCGCCACCAGGCGGCGGGCGACGCCCTGCAGGACGGGCTGCAGGAGATGGGCCTGGAGCTGTTCGCCGCCGAGGGCCACCGACTGCCGGAGCTGACCACCGTGAAGGTGCCCGAGGGGGTCGACTCCGCCGCGGTCCGGGCCCACCTGCTGGAGCACTACTCGCTGGAGATCGGCGCGGGCGTCAAGGAGTACGCCGACACGGTCTGGCGGATCGGGCTGATGGGCCCCAACGCCCACGCAGGCTCCGTGGCGCTCGTCCTGGGCGCCCTGCAGGAGGCGCTGCGGAAGACCCCGCTGCCGGTCTGAGCCGCCGTGCCGCGGCGTGCCCCGGCCGGGGCACGCCGCGGCACGGGACCGGGATCAGGCCTCGTCGAAGATCCGCACGGCCATGGTGCCGTGGGTGACCGCGGCGCCGGCGCCCAGCCCGGCGGCGACCATGACCGCCTCGGCGATCTGGGCCTTCGAGGCCCCCGCCTTCTTGGCCTGGGTCACGTGCACCTCGAGACAGTAGGGGCACTGGGAGCTGATGGCCACGGCTACCGCGATGAGCTCGCGGTGGAGCTGGTCGATGGCCCCGCCCTCCCGCCCGATCGTGCCGTCGAAGGCGGCGAAGGCCTGGAACTCCTGCGGGGCGAGCTCCTTGAACTCGGGCAGGCGCTTGAGGTCGTCCGGGGAGTGGTAGTGGTCGGTCACGGTGACGTCCTTCCGGGTCGGATGTCCCGAGGCTACCGGGACCGGCCCCGGCCGCCCACCCCCGGCGCCCGGCCCGGTCACCTCTCCCAGGGCGCCCGGACCGGGAAGTACCGCTCCAGGAACGCGGTCATCCGCTCGGCCCGCTCGGCCGACGGCACCTCCGGGAAGCTGCCGTCGTTGAGGCAGAACATGTCCAGGCTCCGCCGCCCGAGCAGCCTGTCCATCTGCTGCAGCCCCGCCCGGGTGGTGGTGTCCACGTACTCGGTGCGGGCGGTCTCCTGGGTCACGGCCCGGCCGGTGAGCAGCGCGTAGTAGTGGTACAGCGAGTTGGTCACCGAGATGTTCTCCGCGGCGCGGAAGCGGCTGGAGGAGGTGCGGAGGAACTCCCGGGGGAACTCCTGCTCCATCTCGGCCACCACGCTGCGGCGCAGCGGGGCGGCGCAGTGCTCCAGGTGCCGGGTGGTGATCCGGCCGAAGCGCTCCCAGAGCAGCCTCCGGTTCACCCGCGCCGCGTTCTCGAAGCCCGAGCGCTCGGGGTGCCCCTCGCCCAGGCCGATGCGGGTGCTGGCCTCCACGAACTTCGACACCCCGCCGGGGGAGAAGAACAGGGCGGGCCCGAGCTGGCGGCCGAAGAACATGTCGTCGTTGGAGTAGAGGAAGTGCTCGGACAGCCCCTCGATCCGGTGCAGCTGCGCCTCGACCGCCTGCGAGTTGTAGACGGGCAGCACCGAGGTGTCCGCGAAGAACTCCTCGCTGCGCACCACGCGCACCCGGGGGTGCTCGGCCAGCCAGGCCGGGGGCCGGGAGTCGGTGGCGATGTAGATGGTGCGGACCCAGGGGGCGAACATGTGCACCGAGCGCAGGGCGTACTTGAGCTCGTCGACCTGCCGGAAGCGGGCCTCGTGGTCGTCGCCCTCCCCGACCACGGCGTCCTCCATGTAGGAGGCCCGGACCCGCCGGTACTCGGCGTCGGAGCCGTCCACCCAGGAGAAGACCATGTCGATGTCGAAGTCGATGTCGCTGGCGTGGTCGGCGAACATGTTCTCGATGGTCGGCCACGGCAGGCCGAAGCGTTCCACGCTCCCGCGCACGGCCTCCGCGCGGGAGACGGACCGGCGGGTCAGGGAGTTCTCCACCGGCAGCCGGATCTCGTGCTCGCCGAACTCCCACAGCTCGATCTGCACGCCGGTCGCCGCGCCGTAGTACAGCTTCGAGCGCTTCGAGTAGTGCGGGCGGTAGAGCCGGAACACGCGGGCGTTGCGCCGGTGCGTGAGCTCCCCGTCCGCGAGCAGCTCGGAGGTCTGCTTCTTGGTGTCCATGGGCTTGACGTAGTACGGCTCGCCGAGGGCCGCCTCCACCAGGGCCTCGCGCAGCCGCGCCCGGTCGTGCAGGTCCACCGCGACCACGGGCCGCTCGTCGTTGCCCCGCACCAGGAGGTGGTCGATCCCGGCGCCCTCCAGGACGCGGCGCAGGAAGAGCAGGTTCTGCACCATGACGTCGTGGGGCGTCTGGTCGGTGATGCGCAGGGCGAAGCGGCCCTTGTACCGGACCACGTCCGGGCGCTCGTCGAGCGCCGCGGCGGAGGCGCGGGACGCGCTGCGGAACTCCTCGCCGTCGGGCCCGTCCTCGGGCGCGGGGAAGTAGGCGGTGTCGAGCGTGGTGGCGTCGATGGTGGTCTCCTGGTCCTCGTCAGCGGCTGCGGCGCTCCCAGGATAAGACCCCGCGGGCGCCCGCCGTCACGGGGCCGGCTGGCAGCGCTCGCAGAACCACAGCGCCCGGTCCTGCGGGGGCCCGGGGTGGGTCTCGCCGGGGGCGAGCTCGGCGTCGTCGATCCGGGCCTCCCGGATCGGGGTCCCGCAGCGGCGGCAGGGCTGCCGGCCGCGGCCGTAGACCCAGAACTGCTCGCCGCGCCGGGCCGGCCCGCCCACGGTGGAGCGCTGGGAGCGGTCCCGGTTGGCGTGCAGCAGCCGGTGGGAGAGGTCCACCACGGCCCCGAGGTCCTCGACGGCGGCCACCGGGGTGAAGGGGTGCAGCCGCCGCAGGAAGAGGATCTCGTTGCGGTAGACGTTGCCGATCCCCGCGAGGTTGCGCTGGTCCATCAGCGCGGCGGCCACGGGCCGGCGCGGGTGCCGGGCCAGCCGGGACAGGGCCTCCGCCCGGTCCCAGTCGGGGCCGAGCAGGTCCGGGCCGAGATGGCCCACGAGCTCGTCCTCGTCCGCCGTGGCCACGAGGTCCAGCATCCCGAGGTCGAAGCCCACCGCCTGGGCCGCGGCGGTCTCCAGGACCGCGCGCGCCTGGTAGCCGGGGCGCCGCCAGCGGGCCCCCCGCGGATAGACGTGCCACATGCCCTCCATGAGCAGGTGGGAGTGCAGGCTCAGCGGCACCAGGGCCTCGGGGCCGCCGTCCACGCGGATCAGGAGGTGCTTGCCGCGCGGGACCACCGCGGTCACGATGCGCCCGGAGAGGTCCGCGGTCGCGATCGCGGGAAAGCGCAGGTCGCTGCGCGTGAGGACCTGACCGGCCAGGGCCCGGCGCAGCAGCGCGGCCTGGCGGTAGACGGTGTCACCCTCGGGCACGACGGCCTCCTTCTCCGGGCGCCCCGGTCACCGGCGCATCCTCAGTCCGCGCGGGGTCGAGTAGAAGCCTCCGGCCAGCAGGGACTCCCGGACGGCGGTCTCGAGAGGGCCGGGGCCGAGCACCGGGGCCCCGTTGACCTTCTCGACCGTGAGCTTGTCCACCGCGCCCCGCCGCACGGTGCCGGCCACGGCCGGTCCGGCGGCGGCCAGGGCGTCCGCGTCCTCGGTGAACGCGAGCACGGTCCGCCCGCCGCGCTCCACGTACAGGGCCAGGGCCCCGTCCACGAGCACGACGACGGCGCCCGCCTTGCGCCCGGGCCGGTGCCGGCCGGCCGGCGCGTCCTCGCCGCCCGGGGCGGTCGCCGCGACCGGGTCCGGCCACTCGAGGGCGGCACCGTAGGGGTTGGCGGGGTCGGTCGCGGCCAGGGCCAGCGCCACGGGCTCCTCGGCGCGCACCTGGTCGTCGGTGCTGAACGTGCGCAGGTGGTCCACGGTGGCCGGCTGGGCGAACTGGGCGGCGCCGAGCCCCTCGATGAAGTAGCCGCGGCGGGCGCGGCCGGTGTCCTCCAGGGTGGAGAGCACCTTGTAGACCGTGGCGAAGCCGCCGGGGATCTCCTCGACGGCCACGGGCCCCTTGGTCACCACCCCGTAGCGGTCCATGAGCAGCTCGGCGGTGGCCGAGGCCCGCAGCGTGGGCTCGAGCGGCTCCGGGCGCAGCATCGACCAGCGCCCGGCCACGAGCGGGGAGTCGTGCCGCTCCAGGGTGGCCGGACCGCTCGCGGCCCGCAGCGCCCCGCCGACCCCCGGCCGGGACGCGGCGCCGCCGGGCCGCAGCCGGGCGGCGCCGCGGCGGACCGTGGAGCGGCCCCGCGGGGGCTTGGCCCGGTGCCGGTGGGCGGCCTGCCCGCCGGAGAGCAGCGAGCGCACCGGGAGGAAGGTGTCGTTGGTGATCAGCCCCGCCCAGACCAGGTTCCACAGCGCGGTGGTCAGCTCCCCGGCGGGCACCGGGTCGCCGTCGGCCTCGAGCAGCCCGAGCAGCTGCGGGAAGAACCAGGCGCCGCCGGGGGCGAGGACGTCGAGCACCCGGCGCTCGAGGGTGGAGTCCAGGGCGGCGGCCGCCACGGCGAGGGTCTCGGCGGGCGGCAGGGTCAGCTGGGCCGCCTCGCTCAGGTGCAGCGACACCCACCCGTCGTCGCCGGCCAGGGAGCCGGCCCCGGACCACAGGACCTCCCCGGACGCGGTGAGCTCGTCCAGCAGCTCGGGGCGGTAGTCCGCCACCCGGGCCGCCAGCACGAGCGGCTCCCAGGCCGAGGCCGGGACGGCGACGCCGGCGAGCTGGTCCACCACCGTGAGCACGCCGTCCTCGCCTCGCAGCTGGTGGCCCCGGCCCACGTGCTGCCAGGCGGGCAGGAACCGGGCGTAGACCTGCCCGGGGACCGGCTCCACGTCGCGGCGCAGCGCGGCCAGCGAGCGGCGCCGGATCCGGCGCAGCACCTCCGCCTCGCACCACTCGGAGGCGGCCGGGCCGGGCCCGCCGGCGTCCGTGCGCGCCGGCCGGAACTCGCCCTCGACGACCCGCCGGTCCGCGGCCAGCCGCTCCAGGGTGGTCCGCACCACGGCCGTGCCGAGTCCGAGCCGGGCCGCGGCCTCGTCCACGGTGAAGGGCCCGTGCGTGCGGGCGTAGCGGGAGACGAGGTCGGCCAGCGAGTCCTCGACGGGCTCGACGAACGCGAGCGGCACCCCCATGGGCAGGGGCACGCCCAGGGCGTCGCGCAGCCGGGAGGCGTCCTCGATGGCCGCCCAGTGCTCCACGCCGCGCAGGTGCACCCGCAGGGCGCGGTTGGCGGCCACGAGCTGTTCCAGCCAGCCGGCGGCGGTGTCCTCGGGGCAGGCGGCCTCCGGGTCGTCCGGGTCCTGGAGCCGGCGTGCGGCCTCCGCGGTGGTGAGCGGGCCGAGCAGGCGCAGCAGGTCCGCGGCGCCCTCGAGCCCGCGCAGCCGGCGGTCGGCGGCGAGGCGCTGCAGCTCCGCCTCCGTGCGCTCGAGGACCTCCGGGTCCAGCAGCTCCCGCAGCTCGGCGCGGCCCAGGAGCTCGTTGAGCAGGGCGGCGTCGAGGGACAGGACCGCCGCCTTGCGCTCGGCCAGCGGGGAGTCCCCCTCGTAGAGGAACTGGGCGACGTAGCCGAAGAGCAGGGTCCGGGCGAACGGGGACGGCTGGTCGGTGGTGGTCTCCACCACCCGGATCGCCCGGCGCTCCACGGCCCGGTGGAGCTCCTTGAGGGCGGGCAGGTCGTAGACGTCCTGCAGGCACTCGCGCACCGTCTCGAGGATGATCGGGAACTGCGGGTACTTCCGGGCGACGTCCAACAGCTGCGCGGAGCGCTGACGCTGCTGCCACAGCGGCGTGCGCCGGCCGGGGTCGCGCCGGGGCAGCAGCAGGGCCCGGGCGGCGCACTCCCGGAAGCGGGACGCGAACAGCGCCGAGCCGCCCACCTCCTCGGTCACGATCCGGTCCAGCTCGTCGGCGTCGAACAGGAACAGCCCCGCCCCCGGGGGCTCGTCCTCCATGGCCGGCACGCGCAGCACGATGCCGTCGTCGGCGGCCTGCGCGGAGCCGTCCAGGCCGTAGCGCTCGTGCAGCCGGGCGCCCACGGCCAGCGCCCAGGGGGCGTGCACGGGCATCCCGAACGGCGAGTGCAGCACCACCCGCCAGTCCCCGAGCTCGTCGTGGAAGCGCTCGACGACGAACAGCCGGTCCGAGGGCACCTGCCCCACGGCCTCCTTCTGCTCGCCCACGTAGGCCAGGAGGTTGTCGGCGGCCCACTCGTCGAGCCCGGCCGCGCGCAGCCGGGCGCGAGCCTCGTCCTCGGCGGCCCCGGCGATCTCCCGGTTGAACCGGCCCACCGCGCGGCCCAGCTCCACGGGCCGGCCGGGGCCGTCCCCGTGCCAGAACGGGAGCTTGCCGGGGACCCCCGGGGCGGGGGAGACGATCACCCGGTCGTGCGTGATCTCCTCGATCCGCCAGCTGGAGGCGCCCAGGGCGATGACGTCGCCCACGCGGGACTCGTAGACCATCTCCTCGTCGAGCTCGCCCACCCGCTTGGAGTTCTTCCCGTCCTGCTCGCCGACCAGGTACACGGCGAACAGGCCGCGGTCCGGGATGGTCCCGCCCGAGGTCACCGCCAGCCGCTGCGCCCCGGGGCGGCCCTCGATCGTGCCGGTCTTCCGGTCCCAGACGATGCGCGGGCGCAGCTCGGCGAACTCGTCGGAGGGGTAGCGGCCCGAGAGCAGGTCCAGGGTGGCGTCGAAGGCCGAGCGGGGCAGGGTCAGGAACGGGGAGGAGCGGCGGACGGTGTCGAACCACTCCTCCACCTCGACCGGTCCCAGGGCGGTCGCGGCCACGGTCTGCTGGGCCAGCACGTCCAGCGGGTTCAGCGGGACGGCGAGCGGCTCGATCCGGCCCTGCAGCATCCGCTCGACCGTCACCGCGGCGTCGAGCAGGTCCCCGCGGTGCTTGGGGTAGAACCGGCCGCGGGAGACCTCCCCGACCTGGTGGCCGGCGCGGCCCACGCGCTGCAGCCCCGAGGCGGCCGAGGGCGGGGCCTCGATCTGGACCACCAGGTCCACCGCGCCCATGTCGATGCCCAGCTCGAGGGAGGACGTGGCCACCACGCAGCGCAGCCGCCCGGTCTTGAGGTCGTCCTCGATGACCGCCCGCTGGTCCTTGGAGACCGACCCGTGGTGGGCGCGGGCCAGCACCGGGGCCGCGCCCTCGTACCGGCCGGTCTGCCGGCGCAGGTCCGCGGGCTCGGCGGCCCCGCCGGGCGCGGACGGATCCCGCCCGGCCAGGGCGGAGCGCAGCACGTCCCCGAGCTGCTGCGGCCCGGAGCCCGCCGGGACCCCGGGTGCTGCGTCGTCGTGCGGGCCGCTGCCGGTCCCGTACGCGGCCTCCGTGCCGTCGCCGTCCGGGCTGCCGTCCGGGTCCGTGTGCTCGAGGCGGAAGGCGTAGATCTCGTTGAGCCGTGCCGTGAGCTTCTCGGCCAGGCCGCGGGAGTTGGCGAACACGATGGTCGAGCGGTTCTCCAGCACCAGGTCCACGACCCGCTCCTCGACGTGCGGCCAGATCGACGCGGTGGTCGTGGGGGCGAGGGCGTCCAGGTCGTCGTCGCCGAAGCCGGATCCGGCCAGGGACGGGGAGGCGGCGGGACCGCCCAGCACGGTCATGTCCGGGATCGGCACCGAGACCGTGAGCTCCCACCGCTTCTCCGCCCGCGGCGCGACGACGGAGACCGGCTCCCGCCCGCCCAGGAACCGGGCGACCGTCTCGACCGGCTCGACCGTGGCCGACAGCCCGATGCGCTGCACCGGCTTCTCCAGCAGGGCGTCCAGCCGCTCCAGGGTGAGCGCCAGGTGCGCCCCGCGCTTGGTGCCGGCCACGGCGTGCACCTCGTCGACGATCACGGTGTGCACGTCCGTGAGGGTCTCCCGCGCCTTGGACGTGAGCATCAGGTAGAGCGACTCGGGCGTGGTGATGAGGATGTCCGGCGGGCTGGACAGCAGGGCCCGCCGCACGGCCTGCGGCGTGTCCCCGGAGCGGACCCCCACGCTGACCTCCGGCGGCTCGACGCCGGCGTGCCGGGCGGTCTGGGAGATCCCGATCAGCGGGGCCCGCAGGTTGCGCTCCACGTCCACGCCCAGCGCCTTGAGCGGGGAGATGTAGAGCACCCGGGTGCCGCGCCGCTCGGCCCGGGCGGCCGCGGAGCGGGCCTTGGTGCGCAGGCTCCCCGCGTCCGCGGCCGGTGCGGCGGGGACGGCGCCCCCGGGGCCGGCCGCGGACGCGGTGTCCACGGTCCCCGGCCGCCCGGTCGCCGCGGCCGGCCCCGGCGCCGCGGCCGGCCCCGGCGCCGCCTCGGCCACGAAGCGGTCCAGGGCCCACAGGAACGCGGCCAGGGTCTTGCCGGAGCCGGTGGGCGCCACGATCAGCGCGTGGCGTCCCGCGGCGATGGCCCGCCAGGCGCCCTCCTGGGCGGCCGTGGGCGCGGCGAACGCACCCGAGAACCAGGCCCGGGTGTGCTCGGTGAACAGGCTCAGCGCCGGATCAGGTGCCAAAGCCCTGGATCTCGAGCTGCTGGATGCCGGGGCCGGTGCAGGCCTCGGCGGGGAAGGGCACCACCACGGAGCGGGTGTTCTCGGGCGGGTAGACGCGCAGTCCCGCGGCCTCCCGGGCCTCGCACCCGGGGTGGACGGCGGCCTGGCCGATCCGCAGCGCGGCAGTGGCGGACTCGCCCGGCGCCAGCTGCCTGCCGGTCCCGGGGACGCCGGTGTCCCGCACCGCCGGGGCGCCGAGGGCCGTGCCGTCGGCGTCCACGAAGGAGACCCCCGGGTAGCCGCCGAGCACGCAGGGCTCCGCGGCCGTGTTGGTCACGGTGACGTCCACCCAGACCGACCCCGCGGCACCGCCGGCCGGTGCCGCGGAGACCCCGAGCGCGGAGGTCGCGCACCAGCCGGCGCGGCCGGCGGCGGCGCCGCGAGCGGGTTCGCCGGCGTCCTCGGCGATCTCCCCGGTGGGATCCTCGGTGGGCTCCTCGGCAAGCTCGTCCGTGGTCGCCCCGCCGCGCCCCGCCGCGCCGGTGGGCCCGGGGGCGGGCTCCGCGGGATCTGCATCGGGGGCGGTGGGCGCCGCGGTGGCCCGCTCGCCGGCCGGCCCGTCCGCCGGGGACGCGTCGGCGCCGTCCGCGGGCGCGCCGCCGGACGCGGCCGGGGCCGCCGCGGCGCTCCTGCTCGTGGTGGGGGCGGCGGCGGAGCCGGCCTGCTCCGGCTGCGCGGCGCCGCAGGCGGTCAGCGCCAGGACCGAGGCGAGGGCGAGGGCGCCCAGAACGGGGCGGGCAGCGGGGGAGAGCGAAGACATGGGGGGATATCCTCCTCGTGCGGACGTCGTGGCGGGCCACGCCTTGAGGAGGGGGCCCTCCCAGGGCCTTCATTCTAGGCAGGGCCACCGACACCCCGGCCGGACGCGTCCGCCGCCGGGACCGGTGTCGCGGCCGGGGCGGGGGCTACCGCCCACCGGCCTCCGCCGGGGGCAGCGCGGCCCGCATCACCTCGGCCAGGTGGACGCCGTCGGCGCCGGTGCCCTGGGCGATCTGGGTGCGGCAGGAGAAGCCGTCGGCGAGCACGATCGTCCCGTCGGCCGCGGCGCGGATCGCGGGGAACAGCTCCCGCTCGCCGAGGGTCTGCGAGACCTCGTAGTGGCCGGGCTCGAAGCCCCAGTTGCCGGCGAGGCCGCAGCAGCCGCCGCCGACCACGGCGGTGTCCACGCCCAGCTTCGCCAGCACCTCCAGCTCGGGCCCGTAGCCCAGCATGGAGTTCTGGTGGCAGTGCACCTGGCACACGGCCTCGGCGGGACCCGCCTCGGTGGCCAGCTCCCGGAAGGGCCAGGGTCCGCCCTCGGCCAGGTGGCGGGCCGCGAACGCGCCGATCGTCGTCGTCAGCTCGGAGACGCGCCGGGCCCGGGCGTCGCCGGGGAGCAGCTCCGTGATCTCGTCCTGGAGCATCACCGTGCAGGAGGGCTCCAGGCCGATGATCGGGTACCCGGCCTCCAGCAGCGGCTCCATCACGTCGAGGGTGTCGCGCAGCACCTTCTGCGTCATGTCCAGCTGCCCGGTGGAGTGCCAGGTGAGCCCGCAGCAGACGTTGTCCATGGGCAGCAGCACCCGGTAGCCCATGGCCTCGAGCACCTCCACGGCGGCCTTGCCGGGGGCGTCGGCGGCGAAGTTCGTGAACGTGTCCGGCCACAGCACCACGGTGGGCCGGCCGTCGGCGTCGTCGCCGGGGCGGCGGGCGGCGGACCGGCCGCGGAACCACCGGGTGAGGGGCTGGTCGACGAAGGAGATCATCCGCCGCTTCGGCTCGATCCCGCCCAGGCGCTTGGTCAGCTCCTCGACCGCCCGGTTCGACTCCAGCAGGTTGATCAGCCGGAAGGAGAAGGGCACCTTCTCCACGATCCGCATCAGCAGCGGCATCCAGCCCATCGTGAACTGGGCCATGGGCCGCCGGTCCCGGCCCAGGAAGGAGAGCAGGCCGTGCCGGTAGTGGTGGTGCAGGAACTCGGCCTTGTACGTGGCCATGTCCACGTTGACCGGGCACTCGGTGGCGCAGGCCTTGCAGGACAGGCACAGGTCCAGGGCCTCGAGGGTCTCCTTCGACTTCCAGCCGTCCGTGATCGACTCCCCGCGCAGCATCTCGGCCAGGGACCGGGCGCGGCCCCGGGTCGAGTGCACCTCGTCGTGGGTGGCCTGGAAGGACGGGCACATGGCGCCCACGTCCGAGCGGCAGGAGCCCACGCCCACGCACCGGTTCACCGCACTGGAGAACGATCCGCCGTCGCGGGAGAACGCGTGCACCGGCGTGAGCTCGAACGTCCGCGCCCCGGGGCCGGGACGGATGCCCTGGTCGATGGGCTCGGGGTCCACGAGCACGCCCGGGTTGAAGAACCCGTCCGGGTCGAAGACGCGCTTGAACTCCGCGAACGCGGCCAGGGCCTCGGGGGAGTAGATGGTCGAGAGCAGCTCGGAGCGGGCGCGGCCGTCGCCGTGCTCCCCGGAGACCGAGCCGCCGTAGCGGTGGACCAGCGCCGCGGCGCGCTCGATGAACGTGCGGTAGGTCGCCATCCCGGCCTCGGTGCCGAAGTCGAAGGAGATGCGGATGTGCACGCAGCCCTCCCCGAAGTGCCCGAAGGGGATGCCGGTGAGGTGGAGCTCGTGCAGCAGGTCGTAGAGGTCGCGCAGGTACTCGCCCAGCCGCGCCGGCGGGACCGCGGAGTCCTCCCAGCCCGGCCAGGCCTCCCCGCCCTCGGGCAGACGGGTCACGATGCCCGCCCCGGCCTCGCGGATCCGCCACAGCGCCTTGGCCTCGGCCGCGTCGGAGACGGTCACGGAGTCCACGACGTTCTCGGGCACCAGCCCCGGCAGCTCCCGCGCCCGGGCCTCGGCCTCCTCCAGGGTGTCGGCGCCCACCTCGCAGTAGAGCCAGCCGCCGCCGCGGGGCAGCTCGCCGCCGGCGCGCTCCTGGCCGGGGCGGGTGCGCAGGGCGTCGAGCAGGTCGGAGCCCATGCCCTCGATCGTGTACACCCCGGGCACCCGCAGCTTCGGGGCCGCCGTCGCCGCCTCGAACGCGTCCTGGAAGCCCAGCACGGCCAGCGCGGTGTGGGCCGGCTTGCGGACCAGGCGGACGGTGAGCTCGGTGATGATCCCGCAGGTGCCCTCCGTCCCGGCGAAGGCCTTGGCGGTGTCGAAGCCCTTCTCCCCGAGCAGGTAGTGCAGCCCGTACCCGGAGACCTGCCGGGGGAACTGGCCCAGCTCGGTGCGCAGCATCGCCAGGTGACGGTCCCGGATCCCGGTCAGCGCCCGGTCGAGCTGCGGGTCGGAGGTCCCGCCCTCGCGCAGCTCGACCTCCCGGCCGTCGGCGAGCATGACCGTCAGCGACACGAGGTTGTCCGCGGACGTGCCCCAGGCCACGGAGTGGGAGCCGCAGGCGTTGTTGGCGACCATCCCGCCGACCGTGGCCCGCGAGTGCGTCGAGGGGTCCGGCCCGTAGGTGAGGCCGAACTCGGAGGCCGCCGCGCGCAGCTGGTCGCAGATCACCCCCGGCTGGATCGTGGCGGTCATCGCCTCGGGGTCGATCGACAGGATCCGGTTGAAGTGCCGGGAGGTGTCGATCACCAGGCCCTCGCCGATCGCGTTGCCCGCCACCGACGTCCCGCCCCCGCGCGAGACCACCGGCCAGCCGCGCTCGTGCGCGAGCACCAGCAGCTCGCGGACCTCCTCGACGCTGCGCGGCTCGGCCACCGCCGCCGGCAGCCGGCGGTAGATCGACGCGTCGGAGACGTAGGCGGCGCGCGTCGTGAGGTCGTCACGGATCTCGGTCATGGGTCCACTTCCTGCGCGCCGGCGACGCCGGTCCGTCCGGGGGCTGGTCAGAGTCGGGGGTGCCGTCCCCGCGGGGACGGGCGGGTCACCACTCGGGGGCGATGGTGACCTCGGCGCCGTCGAGGTCCTCGGACCACTCGACCTGGCAGCTGAGCCGGGAGGTGTCGTGGCGGGTGTCGTCGAGCATGTCGAGGAGGTCCTCCTCCTCGTCGTTGATCTCGTTGGCCTTGGCGAAGGAGCCCTGGTCCAGGTAGGAGTGGCAGGTGGAGCAGGACGCGTTGCCGCCGCAGGTGGCGAGGATCGGGTACTTGTGGCGGGTGAGGGCCTCCATGAGGCTCTCGAAGTCCTTCCACTCGACGCCCTCGGTGCGGTTGCCCTCGCGGTCGATCACGGTGATGTTGATGCTGCTCACTTCGATGGCCTCCTCGGGGCGCGGCGGCCCCTGGTCTCGACGTCGGAAATCCCGCCGCCCATTGTACGGTCGCGCGGAGGGCGTCCCGGACGGGAGCGGGCTCAGCCGGTGGCCGGCAGCGGCCGCACGGTCAGGGACTGCGCGACCTGGCCGAGGTAGCCGGCCTCGTCGTGCAGCGCGGACTCGGTGAGGCCCACCCCGGTCGGTCCGAAGGTGACGTGCGTGTCCAGGCCCACCCAGGCCGAGACGGGCTCCCGCACCAGGTGCACGCCGAGGTCCACGTTGGGGAAGGCCAGCTCGTCCGGGCCGACCCGCACGGCGATGCCGTTGGCGGCGTCCACCGCCGCGAGGAACTGCGCCGTGGCGGAGACCTCCTCCCCGGCGACGACGGCGTGCGGCGCGCGCAGCCACATGGCGGCCCGGCCGGGCCGGTGCTCGCGCACGGTGCGGCCCTCCAGCGAGGCGATGTACCCGCCGGGCCACCGCCCCGTCATCGTCGTGGGCGCGGCGCTCGTCACGGGCGGCAGGGCCTCCCGGTGCGTCCCGGCGACCGCGGCGGTCCCGCCGCGGACCAGCCGCCACACGCTGAGCCGGATGCAGGAGCGGCCGCCCTGGCTCATCGTCGCCTCGACCAGCTCGATCGTGCGGCCCGGGCGGACCACGCGCGTGGTCACCTCGACCTCGCCGCCGGGGATGAAGCCGAGGATGTCGAAGGAGAACCGCGAGGGCTGCAGGTCCGCGCGGGGGTGGTCGACCTCCACCGCGTGGGCGAGCAGCCCGGAGGCGGCGCCCATGTGCTGCTCCGCCTCGTTCCACGCGCCCTGTGCGTGCAGGGTGGAGCGGAAGCGGGTGGCGTCCAGCCGCACGAAGTAGGCGTCCGGGTACTCCTCCCCGTCCGTTCCCAGGTGTCCTACTGCCTGTGCCGACGTCGTCATGCTGCGTCTCTTCCTCTCCCGCCCGCCGGACGGCGGGCTGTGACCGGCACCACGGTAGCCGGTGCCGGCCGGCCCGCCGGCGGCGCGAGGGGCGGCCCCGCGGCGGCGGACGGCGGCCGGGCACGCAGAAGGGCCCCGCTCCCGGAGGAGTGGGGCCCTTCTCGACTGGCGGTGACGGAGGGATTTGAACCCTCGTTGGCTTTTACACCAAACATCATTTCGAGTGATGCACCTTCGGCCGCTCGGACACGTCACCAGCTCGCAGTACTGTACCGGCTGGCGCGCTCAAGCGCCAAAAGCCGCCGGTCCGGCGTCCTCGCGCCCGCCGCGCCGGTGCCCGGCGAAGAAGTCGAGGAGCAGCCGCGAGCACTCCTCCTGCAGGACGCCCCCGGTGACCTCCACCCAGTGGTTGAGCCGGCGCTCCCGGAGCACGTCGAGCACGGAGCCCGCGGCCCCGGCCTTGTCGTCCCACGCGCCGAGCACCACGCGGGGCACGCGGGCCAGGACGACCGCCCCGGCGCACATCGCACAGGGCTCGAGGGTCACCACGAGGGTGCAGTCGTCGAGCCGCCAGGTGCCCCGGGCGCGCGCCGCCTCCCGCAGGGCCAGGACCTCGGCGTGGGCGGTGGGGTCGCCGTCGGCCTCCCGGCGGTTGCGCCCGCGGCCGAGCACCGTCCCGTCCGGGGCGACGACGACGGCGCCGATCGGCACGTCCTGGGTCTGGAGGGCGGCGCGGGCCTCCGCGAGGGCCAGCCGCATCCACTCCTCGGCGCGGGCCTCGTCCCGGGTGCGCGGGGGCAGTGCCATCCTGGTCCTCTCCTGGTCCTGTGCTGGTCCTCGCCCGGCGCTGCTCCGGACGGGGCCCGCTGGCCGGGGCGGGGCCCGGCGGGGGTCGCAGGACCCCGGTGGTAATTTTGCTGCATGCGAGTGACCGTTCTCGACCACCCTCTGGTGGCGCACAAACTGACCGTCCTCCGGGACAAGAACACCACCTCCCCGGTGTTCCGACTGCTCGTCGAGGAGCTCGTGACGCTGCTCGCGTACGAGGCCACCCGGGGCGTCCGCGTGGAACCGGTGGAGATCGACACGCCGGTCACCCGGACCACCGGCACCGGGCTGTCCAAGCCACGGCCGCTCGTCGTGCCGATCCTGCGGGCGGGCCTGGGCATGCTCGAGGGCATGACCCGCCTGGTCCCCACGGCGGAGGTGGGCTTCCTGGGAATGGCCCGCAACGAGGACACCCTCGACATCATCACCTACGCCGAGCGACTGCCCGACGACCTGACCGGGCGCCAGGTCTTCGTCCTGGACCCGATGCTGGCCACGGGCGGCACGCTGCGCGAGGCGATCAAGTTCCTCTACCGCCGCGGCGCCGAGCAGATCACGTGCGTCTGCCTGCTCGCGGCGCCCGAAGGGCTGGCCGCCCTGGAGGAGGAGCTGGGGGACTCGGAGGTGAACATCGTCCTGGCCGCGAGGGACGAACGGCTCGACGAGAATGCGTACATCGTCCCGGGGCTCGGTGACGCCGGTGACCGCCTCTACGGCGTGGTGGACTGACCCCCGACCCGGAGATCCCGCGGATCCGCCGCCACAGAGGCCCGTCGACCCGATCGACGGGCCTCTGCCGTCGCCGGACGCGCGTGTCCGAATACTGAGATGGACTGGTGAACGCATTCGGCGTCTTGACAATCGCAGCAGGTTGTGCGTGTGACCTGTGTGACAGGGTGCCGACCGCCCGTAGTGCTGGCTTTCCGCGGTTTCGTCCCCTGCAACGGGGCCGGAGGGGAGGTGAAGAGGGTTCATCTTGGTGGGCGGCCCGGACTGCTGTCCTTCGTGTCTCACATCCTGAGAAAGTGTCAGGATTATTACTTGCGAGTTCCCGGGGCCTGATGGACCATGAGATCAACGCCACTGTCAGGGATCTGTCAGCTTCGCGGGGACGGTCCCCGAGAAGTCCGAAGCCGGTGATCCGGGAGCTGGAAGTGGTGGGGTCGGTCCGAGGGGCGGAGCGGCCCGGGTGGACGGGAGACGTCCATCGCACGACGCAGAGACGAGGGGCACCAGATGCCAGGTACACCGGGATACGTGCACATTTCTCAGCGCACCCGCACGAGTGAGGCCCACGGTGCCCGCCGTC
Source organism: Kocuria oceani (assembly GCF_029524215.1). Classification (NCBI taxonomy): domain Bacteria; kingdom Bacillati; phylum Actinomycetota; class Actinomycetes; order Micrococcales; family Micrococcaceae; genus Kocuria; species Kocuria oceani. The sequence goes on from NZ_JARAMH010000035.1 coordinate 17,721, forward strand.
CGGCCGCGGCTCCCGAACGGGCGCCGGGCGCGCCCGCCGACTACCGCAGCCTCCGGAGCACGCTGGGGACCATGCCGGCCGCGCCGGGGGAGCAGCCTCTGCCCACTCGTCTGGAGCGGGACGCGGCGCCGCGGCCGCAGGTCCAGGAGAACGAGGCCCGCGGCTTCGTGATCTACGTGGGCCTGAACGAGGAGACCGCCGCGGCGAACGGCACCTCGCTGGTCAAGATGGTCCAGAGCATCCGGGCCTACGCCCAGCAGCTGGTCCCGGAGGCCGACTCCTATGCCGCCGTGGCCCTGGCCCCGGCGAACACCACCGGCAGCGACCTGGAGGTCGTCCGCAACGCCCTCGGCGACCCGACCTCCGGGGCCGTGCGCCCGACCGCTCCCGCGGCACCGGCGCCGGCGCCCGAGACCAATACCAACCAGTCCACCGGGGTGCTCATCGACCTCTCCCGGCGCGAGGTCTTCCTCGACGGCGGACTGCTCAACCTCACCTTCAAGGAGTTCGAGCTGCTGAACTACCTCGTGGAGAACGGCAGCCGCACCGTGGGCCGCCACGAGCTGCTGCACAGCCTGTGGCGGGACTCGGAGGAGGTGCCCAACGAGCGCACCATCGACGTGCACATCCGGCGCCTGCGCTCCAAGCTCGGCCGGCTCGCCAACACCGTGCGCACCGTCCGCGGTCAGGGCTACCGCTTCTACGAGCACCCCGAGGTCGTCGTGTGGGCGGCCCCCGAGTACTCCATCTGATTCCCGTCCGGTCCGTGCAGGCCCCGGTTCCTCCCCGCGGTGCGGGGGTGCCGGGGCCGCCCCACGCCGGTCGGGCACGTGGCATCATGAACCGATGACCCGCCACGACCGCAAGAAGCTCGTCCTCATGCGCCACGCGGAGGCGGAGCACCCGTGGGGTGTGACCGACCACGACCGCCCGCTGCACCGGAGCGGGGCGCAGGACGCCGCCGCGGCGGGCCACTGGCTGCTGGCGCAGGGCCACGTCCCGGACATGATCCTGTGCTCGAGCGCGCTGCGCGCCCGGCAGACCTGCACCTGGGTGTGCAGCGTCCTGGGCGACCTCGCCCCGACCGCCCGGCTCGACGAGTCGCTCTACGCGGCGCCGGACGCCCGGATCATCGCGGCCGTCAACCACGTGCCGGACACCGTGGAGTCCCTCCTGCTCATCGGCCACCTGCCCGGCCTGCGGGACGCCGCCCTGCGTCTGGCCACCCCGGACTCCGACTACGACGCCGTGATGGCCCTCGCCGACGGCTGTCCCACGTCCGGGCTCGCGGTCCTCGAGGTCCCCGGCTCCTGGGCGGAGCTGGACGGCGCCGCCGCGCGTCTCGTGGACTTCACGGTGCCGCGGCCCTCGCCCGGGGACCGGTGAGCGGCACGGCCGCAGCCCGGCCCGCGTGAGCGGCACGGCCGCAGCCCGGCCCGGGTGAGCGGCGGGACCACCGCCGGCTCGGGAGCGGGCCCCGGAAGGCCGCGCCGTTGCCTCGTGGACGTGCTGGGCCGACCCCTGGGACTGCGGCGGCACGGCCGAGGGTGCCCGTCCGCCGGACGGGCACCCTCGGTGGTCACATCACTGATTCAGCTGCGGGAGCGGGGGTCCTAGTCCTCGTCCTGCTCGAAGAGGACCTTGACCCACTTCTTGTCGACCGTCTTGACCGTCTTGTCGGTCTTGTCGGTGTACTTGGCGTCGCGGTGGTACTTGTGCCAGTCGCCCCCGTCAGCCTTCTCCTTGGCGATGGAGGCGGCCTTCTTGAGCTCGACGTCCTCGTACTCCTTGGACTTCCACTCGCCGTGGTGGCGGTACTTCACGACCACGTCGACCTCGCCGTTCTTGCGCTCCCCGTCCTCGTCCTGCTTGAAGAGGACCTTGAGGTCCTTCTTGTCGACCGTCTTGACCGTCTTGTCGGTCTTGTCGGTGTACTTGGCGTCGCGGTGGTACTTGTGCCAGTCGCCTCCGCCGGCCTTCTCCTTGGCGATGGAGGCGGCCTTCTTGAGCTCGACGTCGTCGTACTCCTTGGACTTCCACTCGCCGTGGTGGCGGTACTTCACGACCACGTCGACCTCGCCGTTCTT
>NZ_JARAMH010000036.1:0-18954 GCF_029524215.1 Kocuria oceani
CACGGATCAGCAGCGCCATCACACCGGCGATGCAGAAGAAGCCGAAGGAGGAGATCAGGTACATGTACCCGATCGTCTTGTGGTCGGTGGACGTGAGCCAGTTGACGACCATCCGTCCCTTGGACCGCGGCACGACCACCGGTGCAACCGCGGGACGTTCCTCGGCGGTGTACTCGTAGATAGCCATGCGACCTCCTCAGGCCTCCCGTACTTCGAACCTCGGTCACCGTAGCGCACCCAGCGGGGACCCACCGGTGTGAATCTTCCACTGAAATTCCCAGGAATCTCCCCAAATGCTCACCCCTGAACATGAGAGACCAGGCATCATTCCCCGGCACCACAGGACAATTCAGTCCGCGCGGCCGTGGGCCCACCGCCGCGTCCCGTCCCACCTCATCTTCTTTACCGTCGTCTCTTCACGGGAAGATGCCAGATAAGTATCTGCTGAGCATCAGGACTTCATCGAATATTGATTATCTCTATACGTGATCTATACACTCCCGAATCGGATTGTGATTGTTCCGTAATAGACCTGTTATTGTGCACGGTGTGCCGGTTGCTGATCCGCTCGGCATCCCCGTGGCACATCGCCGAGTTCTGCCGGTGCCCGGGGTTCCTGAAGAGAAATCGCTTGGCAGAAGCGGGGAAACCATTTCCGGTCCCGGTGTGCCGGGGCCTTGGGGTTAAGTCGTTCAGAGCGCGTGCGTCCTGAACGGCCGGGTGTCTCCCACCCGAACCCGACAGCTCACCTCGTAGGCAAAGGGAGGAACCCACCCATGTCGCTTTTCAAGCAGAACACTGCCCGCCACCGCGCCGGGACCACCTCGCGCGCCGGGCGCACCACCGCCATCGCCGCCGCTGCTGGTGTGGCCGTGATGGGCTCCATCGCCCCGGCCCAGGCCTACGCCGAGATCCCCGCCGCCTCCGGGTCCTCCTATGCGGCTCCGGCCGCAGGGATGGCCAATCTGGCCTCTTACACCACCCAGGCCCCGGTCACCGCGCAGCCCGCCGACCAGGCCCCGGCCCCGCAGCAGGGCGCCGCCACCTCGAGCGTGAGCCCGCAGTCCACCGCCATCACCGAGATCGCCCCGGCCGCCGGCGGCATCGTGGGCACGGCCATGCAGGGCGTGGGCACCGGCTACGTCTGGGGCGGGACCTCTTTCGGGGCCTGGGACTGCTCCGGGTTCACCGGGTGGGTCTACGCCCAGAACGGCATTGACCTGCCCCGCACCAGTTTCCAGCAGATCGCCGCCGCCACCCCGACTTCCACCCCGCAGCCTGGGGACCTGGTGTCTCAGAACGGTGGCAACCACATCGGCATCTACATCGGTGGCGGCAAGATGGTCTCGGCGCTGAACCCGACCCAGGGCACCTTCGTCCACTCCGTCAACGCCATGCCCCTCGACGGGTACTACACCTACCGCTGAGCCGGACTCGCTGCTGCGGTGGCGGCCGGTCGTTGCCGGACCATCCATCGAGTGTGGAGTGCCCCGACAGGATCCTCGCCGGTGAACCTTCGGGGCACTCCGCGCCTGGATGCAGTCTTGAACAGTCGCGACGATCCTGCCGCCCTGCGCTCGGCAGGGAATCTGTGCGCGGATGTCGACCTTGCTGTACGGCCCCGGAAAGTACGCATGGCCTTGCCTCACCTCCCGCTGGATACGGGCAGCACTCTTCCCGCCCGGCAGGGGCATTGGAGCGACGGCCGCCCGGGGTGCGGTGATGGCTCGGGGGACGGGGATGTCGCAGTGGCGGACGGCACCCCCGTCCGCTCTCACCGTAAGAATGCAAGCTGGACATTGCCCGATCATCCAGGGGAGCCCCATCTCATTTGATACAGCTTCTACTGTACGGTTAGTGCATGAGGATCTTGTCCCCGGTCGAGGTGATGTCTCGCTTCGGCAAAGCACTGGCCGATCCCACCCGGGCCGCGGTGCTGCTGCAGCTGCAGCAGGGCCCGGCGGTGCCTTCGGAACTGGCGGACCGGATCGGGGTGAGCCGTCAGACCCTGTCCAACCATCTGGCCTGTTTGCGTGACTGCGGGCTGGTCGTGGGCGTGCCGGCCGGGCGCAACGTGCGCTATGAACTCTCGGACCCGAAGCTGACCCACGCGCTGGAAGATCTGCTGGGCACCATCCTCACCGTCGAGTCGGTGTGCCAATGCAGGACGCCCGAGTGCGCCGCTGCGGACCGCACCGATGACGCCACCACCCAGGAGATCCCGGCATGAGCGCGGAGCACCACCACGCCCACGCCACCATCGGGCGGCGGGGCAAGCTGGCGGTGGTCTTCGCCATCACCGCCACGATCATGGTCGCCGAGATCATCGGCGCGGTGATCTCGGGCAGCCTAGCGCTGCTGGCCGATGCCGGACACATGCTCACTGACTCGGCCGGACTGCTGATCGCCTTCACCGCTGCGACCTTGGCTCTGCGACCGGCCACGGAGAAACACACCTGGGGTTACCAGCGCGCTGAGATCGTCGCCGCGGCCGCCCAAGCGTCCGTGCTGCTGGCCGTGGGCGGATTCATCGCCGTCGAAGGGGTGCGCCGGCTGTTGGAGCCACCGGAGGTCGAGTCCACGGCCATGCTCTGGTTCGGAGTGATCGGCCTGGTCGGCAACGTCATCGGCCTGGCCATCCTCGCCTCCGGGCGGGGGGAGAACCTGAACATGAAGGCCGCGTTTCTGGAGGTGGCCAACGACGCCCTGGGCTCGGTGGCGGTGATCGTCTCCGCGATCGTCATCGCCACCACCGGGTGGACCCGGGCGGATGCGATCGTGTCCTTGTTGATTGCCGCCCTGATCGTGCCCCGGGCTCTGATCCTGCTGCGCGACACCATTGAGGTCCTGATGGAAACCACCCCGAAGGGCCTGGACCTCGAGCAGGTCCGCACCCGCCTGGAAGCCCTGCCGCACGTGGTGGGTGTGCACGACCTGCACGCCTCAAGGATCGACTCCGACACCCCGGTGCTCTCGGCCCACGTCACCGTTCACGACGGCTGCCTGAGTGCTGAGCACACCGGGGTGGTGTGAGACCCTCCACCCCTGACCCCCTCCCATCCCTGGTACACCCTGCTGCCCGAGACTGAACGGAAACCCCCTGTGAGCACTACCGCCAGCACGCCCACCCCACAGCAGAAGCCCTCGAAGGCCAAGATCATCGTGTGGGTCCTCCTGGCTGCCGTCGTGGCGGCCGTGGCCATCCCGATCCTCATCGCCCGGGCCAATTCCACCCCGGCGGTGCCCGACGACGCGGGGCAACTCGTGCGGGAGAACAGCCGGGTGCTCTCGAAGGCCCCCAACGAACAAGCCGTGCTGGTGGAGTTCCTGGACTATGAGTGTGAAGGGTGCCGGGCCGCCTACCCGTTCGTCGAGGAGCTGCGGGCCGAATACGCCGACACCGTCACCTTCGTCCACCGCTACTTCCCGTTGCCGGGCCACCGCAACTCCATGAACGCCGCCCTCGCGGTGGAGGCCGCGGCCCAGCAGGGACAGTACGAGGCGATGTACCAGCGCATGTTCGAGACCCAGGAACAGTGGGGAGAGTCGGGCGAGGACCAGAGCGCGGTCTTCCGCGGCTTCGCCGAAGACCTCGGCTTGGACATGGCCGCCTTCGATGCCGCGGTGGCCGATCCGGCCACCCAAGAGCGCATCGAGCTCGACGTCGCCGACGGTGAGGCTCTGGGGGTGGGCGGGACCCCGACGTTCTTCCTCAATGGGGAGGTGCTCAACCCCGAGTCCCTGGAAGCCTTCCGGGACGCCGTCGAGACCGCGGCCACCGACTGACAGTGATGAAGGCCTCCTCACCCCACACGTCCACCCCGCCGCTGCCCCTCCGCACGATTCCCAGGCCGGCGCCGGCTGGGCGGCGCCGGCGCGCCGTCGCTGCCGTCTGCATCGGTGTCGGGCTGGTGACCCTGGCCGTGCTGTGGATGGCCCTGGGCTCCTCCGGGGCCACCGCGCCCCGGGAGGTGCTCGACCCCGGGGCCCTGGTGCGCTGGGGGCTGCCGCTGGCCACGACCGTGCATCACCTGGCCATGGGCATCACCTGGGCCGGGCTGGTCTTCGCCACCACCGTAGTGCCCCGATCCACTCCGGTCACCGGGGCGGGGCAGGCCGGGGCCGAACACCCGGCCTTCGCCCGGGCCATGACGGTGGCCGCGGCCGCCGCCGGGGTGTGGACCCTGGCCGCGGTCGCGATCATCGTGCTCAGCTACGCCGACACCATCGGGACCCCGGTCTCCGGCTCGGCCGAGTTCACCGGGCAGCTGGGCTACTACGTGACCCGTCTGATCCCTGGCCAGGCGTGGGCGGTGACCGCTGTGACCGCGGCCCTGACCACCACCCTGGCCGTGCTCGCCCGCTCCCCGGTGCCGGTGGCCGCCACCGCCCTGGTGGCCCTGGCCGCCGTCATCCCGCTGTCCCAACTGGGACACGTGGCCGGGGTCGATGACCACAACGGGGCCGTCAACGCTCTGGCCCTGCACCTGCTCGGTGCCGGGATCTGGACCGGCGGGATCATCGTGCTCGCCCTGCTCGCCCCGCTGCTGACCATTCCGGCCGCAGGCCACCAGACGGCTCGGACCGTGCTGGAACGCTTCTCGACCCTGGCCGGGGTGGCCTTCGTCCTGGTCGCCGTCTCGGGGGTCATCAACACCATCTACCGGATCGGTGGCTGGGACGGGCTGAACTCCGGCTACGGGGCACTGGTGATCGCCAAGACGATCGCCACCGTGGCCCTGGGCGTGCTGGGGTACCTCAACCGCCGGGCGATCACCGCCGGCACCCCGAGGCTGGGCCGGGTGTGGCGACTGATCACCGTGGAAGTCTTCATCCTCTGCGCCGTGATGGCCCTGGGCGTGGCCCTAGGGCGCACTCCCACTCCGGTGCCCCTAGAGCGGCAACCGGACATCACCCCCGCGGAGATCCTCACCGGCTACCTCCTGCCCCCGCCCCTGAGCTTCTCCGGCTGGTTCACCCAGTGGCGCGTCGACTGGCTGTGGATCGCCGTGGCGATCCTCGCCGCCTGTCTCTACCTGGGCGGGGTACGACACCTGCGCCGCACCGGCGCACCATGGCCGGTGGCGCGCACGGCCGCGTTTATGGCCGGTCTGGTGCTGCTGGTCTACGTCACCTGTGGGGCGATGGCCCTCTACGCCCCGATCCTGTTCAGCGTCCACACCACCGCTCACCTGCTGCTGAGCTTCCCGGTGCCGCTGCTGCTGATCGCCGGGGCCCCCGGCCGCCTGGCCGCGGCCCTGGTGCCGACCCGCACCGACGGCAGCACCGGGGCGCGCGAGCTCGCCGCCGCATGGCGCACCTCCCGGGCCGGGGCCCTGCTGGCTCACCCGGCCCCGGCCGGGATCCTGGTCCTGGCAGGGCTGGGTGTCTTCTACTACACCCCCGCCTTCGCCCTGGCCCTGCACACCCACGTCGGCCACGAACTGATGAACACCACCGCCGTGGCCCTGGGCCTGATCTTCGCTACCGCCGCGCTGGCCGCCCCACCGGACCGCAGAGCGGTGCGCACGCAGGCCTTGGTGCTGCTCGCGGTGGCCACCGTGCTGGGGATCTGGGCGGTGTTCACGGCCCTGTCACCGACGGTGATCCAACCAGAGTGGTTCTCCGGACTCGGCCGAGACTGGGGGCCCTCCCCGCTGGCGGATCAACAATCCGCAGCCACCAGGATCATCCTGGCCGGGGTCCTGCCCCTGCTGGCCGCGGCCCTGGCCGTCCTGGCCCGAGGACACCAGCACGGCACCACCGACGCCACCGTTGATCGAGGAACCCCCAAGGACATCCACCATGGCTGAAACCACCACCAGCGCCCACCCTCACCCAGGCGCCGGCCCGGTCGCCGAAGAGCACCTGCCCGGCTTCGCCCGCCACCGCCCCTTCGCCCTGGTCCTGTTGGTGACCGGGGTGATCGGGTGGGTCGCCTCGGCGATCCTGGTGCTCGAGCGCCTTCAGCTCTACAAGGACCCGGGCCACGTCACCAGTTGTGACATCAACCCCTGGGTGTCCTGCGGGCGCGTCATGGGCACCTGGCAGTCGGAACTCTTCGGCTTCCCCAACCCGCTGATCGGCATCGTCGCCTTCGCGGTGGTGATCACCACCGCCATGGCCGCCCTGGCCGGGGCACAGTTCGGACGCTGGTACTGGATCGGCCTGCAGGCAGGGGTCACTCTCGGGGCGGTGTTCGTGATCTGGCTGTGGTCCCAGGCGCTGTTCACCATCTACATCCTGTGCCTGTACTGCATGATCGTGTGGGCGGCGATGATCCCGCTGTTTCTCCTGCTCACCGTGCGCAACCTCGCCCACGGCATCATCCCCGCCCCGCCCCGGTTGGTGCGGTTTGCCTCCGAGTGGGCCTGGACTCTGGTGGTCATCGCCTACGTGGCCGTGGCGGCCTCGGTGTTCTTCCGCTTCTTTTCTATCTTCACCGGTCTCTGACCAGCCCCTGAGCGACCTCGGCTCCGGCGTCTCTCGATGGAGAGGCGCCGGGGCCGAAATCTGTCCGGGATCAAAGGAGGGGACCGCCCCCTCAGCGTCAGGGGGTGCAGCTGTTCCTGGTGGTCCTCGGTGAGATCTCTGCGCGGGCATAGCGCTCCGGCGGGATCGACTGGGTGCGTCGGCCGTCGCCGCGGGATCCACTTCCGCTGAGGCCATCGATGATCGAGCGATCGCCCAGCGCCCCGAATGCCAGTACGCCGATCAGCAGCACCACCACTATTAGCAACAGGAGCCACAGCCCCATGTCCATCACGCCACGGCAGCGCACCGCACGGGGGACCTTCGCGAGTTGGTGAGGACCGGGCAACTGCGCATCCTGCTCGCGACGTCAAAAAGATATCCGCCGGGCCGTGGCGGCGCCGGGACAACCACCGTGAAAGGACTGCTCTTGGCATCGGGAGTTCATCACGGTGCTGGCCGGGGGCCACGATCGGCCCACCCTGCGCTGAGCCGGAGGCCCGCTCCGCGGGGCTTACAGCCCGGAATAGGAGTGCAGTCCGGTGAACACCGTGTTCACCACGACGAAGTTGAAAATGACGCAGAGGTAACCCGCGATCGACAGCCACGCCGAGCGGGTGCCGGTCCAACCGCGGGTGGCGCGGGCGTGCATGTAGGCGGCGTAGACCACCCAGATCACGAACGTCCACACTTCTTTGACGTCCCAGCCCCAGTAGCGCCCCCAGGCCTGCTCGGCCCAGATCGCGCCGGCGGCCAGGGTGAAGGTCCAGAACGCGAAGCCGACCGCGTTGAGCCGGAAGGACAGGTTCTCGAGCGCCTGGGAGGAGGGGACCATGGCCAGGAAGCCCATACCGGGGGCCTCCCCGGCGAGGATCGTCCGCTCCCGCCGGGCCTGCAGCAGCTGCAGGACCGCCATGGCGAAGGTGATGGTGAAGATCCCGGAGGCGGCCACCGCGATGGACACGTGGATCACCAGCCACCAGGACTGCAGGGCCGGGACCAGCGGGCCCACCGGGGTGGGGAACCCGATGGTGGCCGCGGTCAGCATGATCACCACGAGCCCGGACACGAGGACCCCCACGAAGCGCAGGTCACGCCGCCACAAGGAGACGAGGTAGACACCGGCCACGACCAGGGCCCCGGTGGTGGAGAACTCGTACATGTTGCCCCACGGCACCCGCGCCGCGGCGATCGCGCGGGTCACTACAGCTGCCGTGTGGAGGGCGAAGCCCAGGACCATGACCGTCACAGCCACCCGCGCGGCCGGGCGGCGTTCCCCGGTGTAGCGCATCTGCGCATCGGCCACGTGCTCGGCCAGCACAGAGCGGGCAGCGGCGCGGTAGCCGCGCCCGCGGTCCCCGGCGCCCAGACCGGCCCGCGGGTCGGTGGCCTCCAGGGGGCGCGCGTTCCCGGCGCCGGCCGACGCGGCGCCGATCAGCGCACGGTCGGCCTCGGTGTGGCGGCCGGTCTGTCCGGGTGCGTGGAGGGTCTTGGCGTGGGGGGCCATGTCCCAGGCGAAGGCGATGAAGCTGACCAGGTAGGTCATGGCGGCCAGGAGCATGAACAGTTCGCTCCAGGTGCCCAGGGTCTCGTTGACGGGCATGGGCACTTCCTCTCAGTTGGTGGTGGGGCCGCGGCGGGCCCGGTCCGTGGTCTTCTCGGGGGCAGACTCTGTGCGGTCACCGGCGTCATCGCGCACCCCGATCGCCTTCCAGTGGGTGGTGAACAGCTCGCCCAGCGACTCGGCCTCCGTACGCAGTCGGGGGTCCTCGCCGCGGGCCAGCAGCCCGTACTCCACCACGGTGGCCGGACGGCCCTGATCGTCGAGGTCGGTGGTGGCGCGCACCCAGACGCGGCGGCGGGAGATGAACATCGACATCAGCAGCCCGGCGAAGGCGGCCACGAAGGAGATGAAGGCCCCGGTGCGTCCCGGGTCGTAGACGATGTCCAGGCCCACGTAGCGCTTCACGTCCAGAAACTCGATCGTGCCCTTGCCCTCGGGCAGCTCGTGCACGGGGTTCGCGGCGTCCAGGGTGATCGCCCCGTTGTCACTCATCATCGAGTTGAGCTCGGTGAGCGGTGCCACGTCGAGGACGTACACGTTCTGCGGCTTACCGGTGTCCAGGCCCAGATCCCCGTAGTAGGAGGACAGGATCAGGCGGGGGTTGGCCAGACCCGGATCGCCCGAGCGCGGCATCCCGTCCGGGCCGGTGACCGCGGTGGGCAGCAGCAACCCGGTGAAGCCCAGCTGGTCGGGGCGCGCGTCGGGGACCTTGAGGGTCAGGTTGGAGGTGTAGACCCCATCGACCGGGATCGTCACCACCGGGCCCTCGAACGCCACCTCCCCGTTGCCGTCGGTCACCCGGATCACCGGGGCGTAGCCGTTGCCCACCAGGTAGGACTTCACCCCGTCGACGTTGACCGGTGCATTGACTTTCAACGTCTCCTGCCGCGGGGCCGCACCGGGGGCGTCCTCGATGGTGACCTCGGCGGTGAAGTCGATCGGGGCCCCGTAGTTCCGAGGGTTGGTGGTGTCGCGGTAGAACTCGGAGGAGAAGTCGTCCAGGCGCAACGAGAAAGGGGGCAGCCAATCGGGGTTGTAATTGGTGCCCGGGGTGAAGGAGTCATAGCCGATCAGGGTGTTCACGAAGGACTCGTCCTCCACCAAGATTTTCTGCCCCTTGTAGCCGAACAAAGAGCCCACGGCCACGGAGATCAGCACCCCCAGCAGGGCCAGGTGGAAGACGACGTTGCCGACCTCCTTCCACATCCCCCGCTCGGCGGCCACCGACGGGGCGGCCGTGCCGGTCTCGCGTACGGCCACCCGATAGCCGCGCCTTTTGAGCAGCCGGGCGGCCTCAGCCACGACCTCGTCCGGGGCCGGTGCCGCCGCGCTGTCGCACCCGCCCAGGGTCAGGGACCGGTGTTCGGGCAGCCGCTCCAGCCGACGTGGGGTGCGCGGAGGCTCGGCCCGCCACGCCCGCCAGTGCTTGCCCGCCCGCGGGAGCACGCAGCCCACCAGGGAGACGAACAGCAGGATGTAGATCGCGGAGAACCACGCCGAGGAGAAAACATCGAAAAGCTGCAACCGGTCCAGCCACGGTCCCAGGGTCGGGTTGTTGTCGATGTAGTCGCTCACCCGAGCGGGGTCCTGGATGCGCTGGGGGAAGATCGACCCGGGCACAGCCGCGACGGCCAGCAGCAGCAGCAGGAACAGGGCGGTATTCATCTTCGTCAGCTGGGTCCAGGCCCACCGGGCCATGCCCACTGGTCCCAGAACCGGAACCTCGACATCGCCGGGACCCTGGCCGGACCCGCCGGAGGGAGCACTCCGGGCATTTCTGCTGGTGGTGTCCTCGGGAGTGTTCTCGGCGTCGCCGGTGGCGCTCACGGTGACCTCTTCGTCCCCGGGGCGGGGACCGGGTGGAGTGCCGGTGCTCATGCCGTCTCAGCCGCCACGTCGGCCAGGAGCGTTTCGAGGATCGAGCGATCGGCCAGGCCCAGGATGCGGGCCGCCACCCGACCTTGGGCGTCGAGCACCAGCGTGGTGGGCACCGCCTGCGGGGGCACGTAGGCGCTCAGGGCCATCAGCACGTCCCCGTCCTTGTCTTCGAAGGAGGGGTAAGGGATCTCGAAGGTGCGCTCGAAGGCTTGCGCGGTGGCTCGCTCGTCGCGCAGGTTCACCCCGTAGAAGGTGACCTGCCCCGCGAAGCGCTGGGCGAGCTCCTTCAGATCGGGGGCCTCCACCCGGCACGGGGCGCACCCGGCGTACCAGAAGTTCAGCAGGACGGGGGTCCCGCGCAGGTCCGCGGCCGAGGCCTGGGTGGCGTCGAAGAAGGTGCCGGTGAACTGCACCGGTTCCCCGCGCTGGTCCGGGGCGTATGCGGAGACCGTGCCGTCCCCGCCGATGTAGCCCTTCCCATCTCCGGCATTGGCCTGCTGGGCCAGCGAGTCCTCCTCGGCACCGCAACCAGTCAAGCTCGCTCCAAGGGCACCCAGAGCGGTCAGGGAAAGCACACGGCGTCGGGACAGCGTGGCCGTGGGGAGGATGAGGCGGGAGGTCGCGAACATTTCACCAGGGGATCAGATCGAGGTGGGCAGGAGATGACCGGGTCGAACCCCACTCACTATGGCCAGCGAAACTGATGAGCCCCTGGACGCCCCTCCTGTCGGCGCTCCGGGACGGAGCTCGCCCAGGCCCGGGGGGCACCCCCACCGGCGTGCTCATGCGGTAGGCACCTCATGGCCATGGGATCCGTTCCCGCCGACATGGAACGGTAGGAAAAGCTGTGACGGGTGACCGGCCACCTCTTATGCGTGGTCCTCGGTGCGCGGTGGCACCATCGTGCCCACCAGGAGGGCAACCACCCCGGTGGTGACGAAAACGTCGGCGAGGTTGAAGGTGGGGAACCACCCGGTGTGCAAATAGTCCACCACCCCGTCCCCGTCGAGGCGGTCGAGGAAGTTCCCGATAGCGCCCCCGAGCAGCAGGGTCGCTCCGACGCGGGTGAGCCGGGTGAGGGTGGGTACCGCAATGAGCAGGTACCAGGTCAGCCCGGCGATGATCGCCCCGGTCGCGGCGATGACGACCCAGGAGGGCAGGGCCGCCCCGAGGCTGAAAGCCACCCCGGGATTGTGGTGCAGGCGCAGCATGAGCAGCCCCAGATCCACCGCCTCGCCGCTCGCAAGCCGGGCTTCGGCCACGGCTTTGACGATCAGGTCGACGGCGGCCAGCCCTGCCGCCCCGACCAGCAGAACAACTGTCCTGCGGCGGGTCTCCGGCCTGCTCGAGGCGCCGGTGCGGGGCGGGGGAGCGTCGCTCATGCGGCCGGTTCCAGGGACGGTGCGGGCTGGGCGGCCGGGCGCGCAGTGTCACGGCGGATCCGGCCGGCGCGCACCCCGTTGGCGATGATCAGGATCTCGGCCACCTCGTGCACCAGCACCACCGCGGCCAGCCCCAGGATGCCGAACAGTGCCAGGGGGATCAGCACCGCGATCAGCGCCAGGGACACCCCGACGTTCTGCAGCATGATCGACCGGGTCCGCCGGGCGTGGCCGAGGGCCTGGGGCAGGTGCTGGAGGTCCTCGCCCATCAAGGCGATGTCGGCGGTCTCGATGGCCACGTCGGTGCCCATCGCGCCCATGGCGATGCCGATGTCGGCGGTGGCCAGGGCCGGGGCGTCGTTGACGCCGTCACCGACCATCGCCGTGGGGCGCTGCTCCTTGAGGGTGCGGATGATCTCCGCCTTGTCCTGTGGGCGCAGGTCGGCGTGGACCTGGGTGATGCCGGCGGCCTGGGCCAGGGCGGTGGCGGTGAGGGTGTTGTCCCCGGTGAGCATCGCGGTGGTGTACCCGGCGCGGTTGAGCCGGGTGATCACCTCTCGGGCTTCCGGGCGCAGCTCATCACGCACCGCGACTGCCCCGATGACATCCCCGTCCTGCTCGATGAGCACGGCCGTGGCACCGGCGCGCTGCATCCGCTCGATGTCTCCGGCCAGGGGCCCGGGGGTGATCCACCCCGGGCGGCCCAGGCGCAGGCGCGCACCCTCGAAGGTGCCGAACAGCCCGGCCCCGGGAACGGTGTCCACCTGGGTCACCTCGGCCTGCTCAGGTGTGGCGGCGAGGATGGCCCGGGCCAGGGGGTGTTCGCTGCGGGCCTCCAGCCCGGCCGCCAGCGACATCACCCGTTCCCGGGTCACCCCGGGACTGGTGGCGACCTCGATGACGGCCGGGTTGTTGCGGGTGAGGGTGCCGGTCTTGTCCAGGGCGATGGTGCCGATCTTGCCCAGGGTCTCCACCGCGGCACCGCCCTTGATCAGCACCCCGATGCGGCTGGCCGCCCCCACCGAGGCCACCACGGTCACGGGCACCGAGATCGCCAGCGCACACGGTGAGGCCGCCACCAGCACGACCAGGGCGCGTTCGAACCACAGCAGCGGCTCCCCGACGATGAACCCGTAGGCCACGATCAGGGCCGCGGCGATGAGGATCCCCGGCACTAGCTTGCTGGCGATGGCATCGGCCAGCCGTTGGCCGGGGCCCTTGCGGGACTGCTCGGTCTCGACGATGTGCACGATCTTCGCCAGAGAGTTGTCCTCGGCGGTGCTGGTGACCTCGACCTCCAGCGGGCCGGTGCCGTTGATGGACCCGGCGTAGACCTCCGAACCCGGTCCGACCTCCACCGGCACGGACTCCCCGGTCAGCGCCGAGGTGTCCACCGAGGTGCGCCCGGTGAGGATCCGCCCGTCGGTGGCCACCCGCTCCCCGGGACGGACCACCATCCGGTCCCCCGGCACCAGCTCGGCCGGGGACACGGTGGCCGGCACCCCGCCCCGGAGCACCGTGGCCTGATCCGGGACCAGGTCCAGCAGCGCGCGCAACCCGCGCCGGGTCCGCGCCACCGAGTACTCCTCCAGCGCCTCGGCGATCGCGTAGAGGAAGGCCAGCGCCGCCGCCTCCTCGATCGCGCCCAGGGCTACCGCCCCGACGGCGGCGATCGTCATCAAGGTCCCGACCCCGATGCGGCCCTTGGCCAGTCGGCGCAGCGTGGAGGGCACGAACGTCCACCCCGCCAACCCCAGCGCCACCACGCTCACGGCGGTGACCAGCCACTCGGGGCCGTCCATCAGGTGGGTGGCCCACCCGACTGCCAGCAGCACGCCGGCCGCGGAGGCGAACCGCACCTCGCTCACCTGCCAGAAACCGGCCGGCCCCGCTTCCTCGTGGTGGGCAGGCTCATCGTGGGCGCAGCAGGCATCACTCATCGCACAACCTCCGGGGCCTGTCGGGTCTGCTGGGCGTCCAGACCGTAGTTCGGGCACAGGCTCACGGCGTTGCCAGTGGCCGACAACAGCACCTCGGCGGCAGCGAGCATGTCCAGCAGCTCCGGGCGGGTCAGCGAGTAGTACACGCTGCGCCCCTGCGCCCGACCCTGCACCAGCCCGCAACCGCGCAGGCACGCCACATGGCCTGACACGGTGGACTGGGCCAACCCCAGTTCGCTGGTGAGATCACGTACCCGCACCTCCCCGACGGCCATTCGTTGCACGATGGCCAGCCGGGTCGGATCGGACAGGGAGTGGAACAATGCCGCCGCCGGATCCAACGCCCCGCAGGGGGCCTGCGGAACATACTCAGAAATCGTCATGGGCCGATGATAGCCTCATTTTGGGTTGACAGTGGTCATGTGCGGTAGTCTCGGGGCGCCCCCTGGCCCGAGGAGACTGTGATGACGATTGGCGGCTACTTTGCCGAGACGGTGAACTCCGGGGCCCTGCTCATCGCTGTGCCCCTGGCGATGATCGCCGGGATTGTCTCTTTCATCTCCCCGTGCATTCTGCCGCTGGTGCCCGGCTACCTCGGCTATGTCTCCGGGCTGGCCGATCCGACTCGGGCGGACAACCGCCGGCGGGTGCTGGCTGGGGTGGGGCTGTTCATCCTGGGCTTCGCGGCGGTGTTCACTCTCTACGGGGCGGCCTTCGGCGCCATCGGGGGCTGGCTGGTGCGGTGGCAGGATCCGCTGATGCGGGCCTTGGGGGTGTTCGTGGTGCTCATGGGACTGGTGCTGGTCGGGAAGTTCTCCTTCCTGCAGCAGACCAAGAAGCTGTCCTTCCAACCCCGCACCGGCATCGCCGGCGCCCCGCTGCTCGGGGTGGTCTTCGGCCTGGGCTGGACACCGTGCATGGGCCCGACCCTCAGTGCCGTGCTGGCGCTGAGCACCACCACCGGAGGGGCCTGGCGCGGGGCCCTGCTGGGCTTCACCTACTGCCTGGGCCTGGGCATCCCTTTCGTCCTGGTCGCGGCCGGGCTCAACTGGGTCACCACGACCCTGAGCTACATCCGCCGCAACATCCGCACCTTCAACCTCGCCGGCGGCTCCGTGCTGATCGCCGTGGGGCTGCTGATGGTGACCGGGATCTGGATGCAGTGGATCTACCAGCTCCAAAGCCTCGCCGGCACCTTCATCACCCCCGTCTGAGTCCCCGGAGAACATCCCCAATTTGTGACGCACCGAACCCCCAACACCCAACGATTCACCACACCATCACCGAGGAGCACACATGGCGAAGATCTACCACGACGTCACCGAGATCGTAGGCCGCACCCCGCTCGTCCGGCTGAACCATCTGGATGAGGGCCTGCCCGGCAACGTCGCCGTGAAGCTGGAGTTCTACAGCCCCGCCAACTCCGTCAAGGACCGGATCGGCGTGGCCATCGTCGACGCCGCGGAGAAGTCCGGGCAGCTCAAGCCCGGCGGCACGATCGTCGAGGGCACCTCCGGCAACACCGGCATCGCCCTGGCCATGGTCGGCGCCGCCCGCGGCTACAAGGTCATCCTGACCATGCCCGAGACCATGTCCACGGAGCGGCGGGTCATGCTCCGCGCCTACGGCGCCCAGATCGTGCTCACCCCCGGCGCCGAGGGCATGCGCGGCGCGGTCGACAAGGCCCAGGAGATCGTCGAGTCCACCGAGAACGCCGTGCTGGCCAAGCAGTTCGCCAACGAGGCCAACCCGGCGATCCACTACGCCACCACCGGCCCGGAGATCTGGGAGGACACCGACGGCGAGGTCGACGTGTTCGTCTCCGGCGTGGGCACCGGCGGCACCATCACGGGCGCGGGCCGCTACCTGCGCGAGCAGAAGCCGGACATCCGCCTGATCGTGGTCGAGCCGGCCGACTCCCCGCTGCTCACCGAGGGCAAGGCCGGGCCCCACAAGATCCAGGGCCTCGGGGCGAACTTCGTCCCCGACAACCTCGACCGCGAGATCTACGACGACGTCTACGACGTGACCGTGGAGGACTCGGTGCGGGTCGCCCGCGAGCTGGCCACCCAGGAGGGCATCCTCGGCGGGATCTCCTCGGGGGCCATCGTGTGGGCCGCCCTGCAGGAGGCCGCCAAGGAGGAGAACCGGGACAAGCTGATCGTGGCCATCGTGTGCGACTTCGGGGAGCGCTACATCTCCACCCTGCTCTACGAGGACATCCGCGGCTGAGGCCCTGCCCGGGTTGCCGCGCTACGTTCAGCATTGCGCGTCCGGGACGCCATGACGCATTCCGGTGCCGGACGCCGGTTGCTACAGCTGGTGGCGCTCACCGGTCTCGGATCCGACTCCAAGAGCCGGTCTCGGCTGGACGCCTCCGGTGGCGGGCGGGATGGCTCCCCGCGCCTGGCACCGGATCTCTATCTCCCGCCGCACCCCCCAGGTGCGGCGGCGCAGCCTGACGCACCCACTCCTCACCCCCGAAGGGACCCCAGTGCCATGCTGACCACCACTTCTGCCCTGCGCCGTACCGCCGCCACCGTGAGCGCGGTCGGCGCCCTGACCGCCCTGGGGCTGGTCCCCGCCGCCGCTCATGACGAGGTGCTGAGTACCTCCCCCGAACAGGGCGCCGTGCTGGAGACCGCCCCCGAACAGATCGAGCTCTCCTACAGCGGGGAGATCATGGACATCGGTCACCAGGTGCTGGTGACCGGCCCCGAGGGCCAGTCCGTGACCGAGGGCCCGCTCGAGCGCGACGGTTCCCAAGTGGTCCAGCCCCTGGCCGCGGCCGGGTCCGAGGAAGGGACCTACCAGGTGGTTTGGCGGGTGGTCTCCAGCGACGGCCACCCCATCGAAGGCACCTACACCTACGAGGTGGGTGACGGCGCGGACACCGCGACCCCGGCCCCCAGCCTCAGCAGCACCCCGACCGAGGCCCCCGCTGACAGCTCGGACAGCTCCGCCCCAGCCCAGGACGCGGCCGCACAGGAGAGCTCCGAGGGTCTGTCCGGGTGGGCCCTCGGCGCCGCCGTGGTGGTGCCGGCCCTGGCCGTGATCGGGCTTCTGGTCTTGGTCTCTCGCCGCCGCAAGAGCTGAACCCCTGCAGCCGGGCTGGCGCAGGAGCCCTGCGCGGAAGGACCTGGGGGCGGGCGCCGCGACTGTGGTGGTCCTCCTGGGCCTTGCTGATGCTCGACGCGGGGTAGGTGCCAGTCCCCGAAATCACACCGCTGCCGCACGGATGACTGCGTGAAGCCCATCGCTTCAGCAACCGCTCGACAGCGCGACCGGGTCACAGGACGTATTGACTCTCTTCTTGGAGGAACGGAGCACTAGTCCATGGCGCGGACCGCAGCTGGGCTCATGGTCCGATTCTCGGTCCCGTCCATGACCCCGTCCTCGAAGGCGTCCAGCAGGGCGTCTTCCTCCTCCTCCCACGTCGGCCGGTGGCGCCGGCGCTGCGGCTTGGGTCGCATCAGGGACTTCAAGTGGGCCGGCATGTCGTCGGCCATCTCCATCTGGCGGATGACGAGCTCCTCCTCGCCCTCGCCCACGTAGTTGCCGTCCTCGTCGTAGAACTGGGAGAGGTGGCGTTCCATCTCTGCGGCGTACTGGCGGTCCCAGGCGTCGTTGCGGGCCTGCTGCCGGGCGGCGTAGCCGTAGGCCACGAAGAACAGGGCGGCGAAGGCGTACCACTGCAGGGAGTAGGACAGGTGCGGTCCGGAGTCGATCTCGGGCTCGGGCGCGGGTGCGGGAGCCACGGCCGGGGCCGGGTCCTCGGCGAAGACCTCGGCGTAGGCGGCCGTGCCGATCGGCCGATCCCACCGCTCCTGGAGCTCCTGGAGCTGGATGGTGGCGATCTGGCCCTCCGGGGCGCCGCGGTCCACAGCCGGCTCCCCGGGACGCAGCCGCGCGGTGACGCTCACCTGCCCGGTGGGCGGGGCCGGGACCTCGTCGGGCATCCCGTTGGCGGCCGAGCCCGTGGGGATCCAGCCGCGGTCCAGCACGACCACGTCCCCGGCTTGCGTGCGGAAGGGCACGAGGACCTCGTAGCCCACGCGCCCGTCCTGGGGACGGTTGCGCACGAGGACCTGGTCCTCGGCCAGGTACTCGCCGGTCAGCTCCACCGGGTGCCAGGTGAGGGTGGGGTCGTGGGCGGCGAACTGCGCGGCCGCCTCGTTGCCGGTCAGCGGCTCGGCCCGGTAGTTGCGGGTGATCTTGGCGTTCTCCCCGACCAGGTGGTCGTTGCGGTCCATCTGCCACCCGGCCAGGTACACGGAGACCGCCGCGGCGGCGCAGGCCAGGGCGAAGAAGCCGAGCCACTTCCCGCTGAGCAGGAACCGGTAGTCGCTCACGGCCGGTCCTCCCCGGTGGGCCCGTCGTGGCCGAGCGGGACGGTGTTCTTCCAGAAGCCCTGGGCGCGGAGGAACTTCTCGAGGTCCTCGCGGTGGTCGGGGCACGCCAGCCAGCTCTTGCGGTGCTGGGGGGTGTGGATGCGCGGGTTGTTCCAGCGGATCCGCCACGCGGCGTCGGCGCGGCAGCCCTTGCGGGAGCACTGCGGGTTGTCGGGGCCGCCCGGTGGTGCCTCGGATTCGTGCAGGGACAGCGATCTGAGCCGGTCGGACTCCACGGCAGTCGTGCTCCTCGGGGTGCTCGGTCAGGCTTCCGGAACAGCCCCGCGGCGGGCTCAGGCCGCGCCGCGGCTCCGGGAGGTGTCGTCCTCGACAGTAGCGGAGGAAGCCGGGTCCCCGCTGGGAGCAGCTGTGCCCCAGAGCCCGACCTCGCGGCCTGCGGGCCCCCGTCGCGGCCCTCCCCGTTGTCGCCGTGATCGGTGATGATCTCACCCTCCAACACGAGGTCCATGTCCCAGGAGAACAGCGCGGGCGGGCGCGACTGCTGAAGATAGACGGCGGATTGGTGTCGGAGCTTGCCGGCGAGGTGATAAAGCTACAGGCGGACTCCACCGTGGTCGTTACAGCCGGCGGAGTGGTGTTCGTGAGCTGGTGGTGGCCACAGGCGCTCTCCGCCATCTCCATCCTGTGCCTGTACTGCATGAGCGTGTGGGCAGGGATGCTCCCAGTGATCCTATTGCTGAGCGTGCGCAACCTCGTCCACGGCATCATTGCTGCCCCCGTCGCCCTGATGCGGTTTGCTGACGAGTAAGCCTGAACCCTCCTGGCCATCACCTACGTGGTTGTGGCGGCCTCGGTGTTCATCCGCTTCTTCACCGCTTCCTCTGGCCTGTGAGCATTCATCCACCGCCTCGATGCCACCACCGGGTCCGGGGGCGGGTTTTCAACCTGGCGCCCCTCGGCCCCGTGAAGTCGAGCGCACAGCAGGGCGTCGATCACTGGGCGGCCGGAGGCAGGCTCGCCACCCAGACCACGCCCGCGGCGACCTGCACCACCCCCAGCGCCCGAATCAGGCCGGGACACTCGAGGAATGAGCGCATCGCTTGCCGCCACTGGCTGCGGCGGCGGGCACGGTCCGTCGTTGATCATCATCGTGGGCACCGTTTCTGCCACCTGCCGCTACGATGGCACCAGCCGACACTGCTGCGGCAAGTGGTTGCGCCGTTGCGAGTGAAGAAGGCATGGAGGGGTTAGGTGTGATGTCCAGGGAGGTTGGTCAGGCGGGTGACCGGTGGCTGGCCTCCAAGTGCGGAGTGGGCTCGATGATGATTGTAGAAGTGCAGCCAGCCCGGTAGGGCATCGTCGCGCTC
>NZ_JARAMH010000037.1:0-14647 GCF_029524215.1 Kocuria oceani
ACGCCCTCTACCCGCACATGACCGTGGCCGAGAACATGGGCTTCGCCCTGAAGATCGCCAAGGTCCCCGCCGAGGAGCGAAAGCGCCGGGTGGAGGAGGCCGCCAAGATCCTGGACCTGACCGACTACCTCGACCGCAAGCCCAAGGCGCTGTCCGGCGGGCAGCGCCAGCGGGTGGCGATGGGCCGGGCCATCGTGCGCTCCCCGCAGGTGTTCCTGATGGACGAGCCGCTGTCGAACCTGGACGCGAAGCTGCGCGTGCAGACCCGCACCCAGATCGCCTCCCTCACCCGCCGCCTGGGCGTGACCACCGTCTACGTCACCCACGACCAGGTCGAGGCGATGACCATGGGCGATAGGGTGGCCGTGCTCAAGGACGGGGTGCTGATGCAGGTCGACACCCCCCGGGCCCTCTACGACCGGCCCGCCACCGAGTTCGTCGCCGGGTTCATCGGCTCCCCGGCGATGAACCTCTTCCGCTCCCCGGTCACCGACACCGGGGTGAACCTGGGCACCCTGGCCATCCCGCTGAGCCCCGCCCAGCGGGCGGCACTGACCGGCAACCAGGTCACCGTCGGCATCCGCCCCGAGGACCTCACCCCCGCCGGCGAGGGGCAGGGGCTGCCGATCGTGGCCGATGTGGTCGAAGAACTCGGCGCCGACGCCTTCGTCTACGGCCACCTCGCCCCGGTCACCGCCGCGAACACCATCGTGCAGATCGACCCCACCGCCGAGACCGACGGAACCGGCGAGGACGCCCCCGCCGCCCACGAGATCGTCGTGCGCGTGGAGGGCCGCACCCCACCCAAGGCCGGGTCCACCATCTGGGTCACCCCCACCCTGGACCACCTCCACCTCTTCGACACCACCACCGGCACCCGCCTGCCCGACTGACCACCCCCGGCACCACACGCAGCGGCGCCCTTCCCCGTCGGGGAAGGGCGCCGCTGCGTGTGCGGGTCAGTCGGCCGGGTGCCGGGCGAGGATCTCCTCCACGACCCCGGGCTCGGCCTCGCGCAGGTCCCAGCTGCCCGTGCGCTCGTGGTACTCCTGTGCCGCGGCCGTGACGTTGAACCGGCTGGCGTCGCGGGGCGGGTCCGAGTGCTCGAGCACGTGGATGAGGTGCGTCTCCGCCTGGGCGAGAGCCTGAGGGTCGTGCATGGCGTGTTCCTTTCGGTATGGGCCGGGACGCCGTGCGCGTCCGGCCCAGAATTGACAGCCGACTGATGAATTCTAACCGAACGGGCGTCCGGGGACGAGCCCCGCGGAAGCGCAAAGGAGGACGGACCGGACCCACGGGAGACGCACGGGCGGAACGTTTACAGATGCGTAACTCCGACGCACCTCGATGCAACACACGTTGCATAGCCTCGGTCGCACGATCACCGGATTCCACACCGGGCGGCTCTCCTCCGCCGCGCCGTGGAACCGTGCTCCGCCCGTTCCGCGACGCGCACGTGCTCGCGCGCCCCACAGGAAGAAGGTCTGCCGTGCACCCTGACCCGGTCACCACCCCACGCTCCCGCCGTCTGCCGGCCACGGCCGTGGCCCTCGCGAGCGCCCTCGCGCTCACCGCGTGCGGCGCCGCGGCAGAGCCCCCGGCCGAGACCGGCGCGGGCGAGTTCGGCACCCTGGACGTGAACCTGTCCTGGATCAAGAACGCCGAGTTCGCCGGTGAGTACTTCGCGGACGCGGAGGGGTACTACACCGAGGCGGGCTTCGACTCCGTCAACCTGATCTCCGGCGGTCCCTCCGGAGCGTCGACCGAGAGCATGGTGCTCGCGGGCAGCGCCCTCGTGGGCACGTCCTCGCCGCTGGGGGTGGCCCCGCCCATCGCGGAGGAGGACGCCCCCCTCAAGATCATCGGCACCACCTACCAGAAGAACCCGTTCACGATCATCTCCCTGGGCGACGACCCGATCGAGACGCCCGGGGACCTGGTGGGCAAGAGCATCGGCGTGCAGTCCGGCGTGAACGAGACTCTCTTCGACGCCCTCTTGGAGGTCAACGGCATCGAGCCCGGGGACGTCGAGAAGGTTCCCGTGCAGTACGACCCGCAGCCCCTCGTCAACGGCGAGGTGGACGGGTTCTTCGGGTACTCGACCAACGAGGCGATCACCCTGGAGCTCGCGGGCGAGGACGTCGTCGGACTGCCCTTCGCGGACCACGGGCTGCCGTTCGTCGCGGAGTCGTTCGTGACCACCCAGGACGCCATCGACAACGACCGCGAGGCGCTCAAGGCGTTCCTGGAGGCCACCGTTCGCGGCTGGAAGGACGCCGTGGCCGCCCCGGAGGAGTCCGCCCGCCTCGCCGTGGAGGAGTACGGCGCGGACCTGGGCCTGGACATGGCCAAGGAGACGCGCCAGGCGGAGATCCAGAACGAGGAACTGGTGGTCTCCGCGGACACCGAGGCGAACGGCCTGTTCACCATCTCCGACGAGCTCGTCGCCCAGAACGTCGAGGTCCTCGGCGTGGCCGGCTACCCCGGGCTCACGGCCGAGGACGTCTTCGACCTCTCGCTGCTCGACGAGGTGTACGAGGAGAACCCGGAGCTGCTCGAATGAGCAGCACGGCGCCCGTCCGCGGCCTCGGTCCGCACACCGCCACGGCAAGCGGCATCGACCTCAACGGCCTCACCAAGGTCTTCCGGTCTGGCCGGAGCACCGTCACGGCGCTCGACGACACCCGTCTGCGGACCGAGCAGGGCTCGTTCCTGTCCCTACTGGGCCCCTCGGGGTGCGGGAAGTCCACGATCCTGCGCATCCTCGCCGGCCTCGAGGAGCCCAGCGCAGGAGAGGTGCTCGTCGACGGGCAGAGCCCGGCCGAGCTTCGCCGCTCGCACCGGCTGGGCATCGCCTTCCAGGACGCCGCTCTGCTGCCGTGGCGATCGGTCGAGGCCAACATCCGCCTGCCGCTGGAGGTCTCCGGTCAGCCGGTGCGCGAGGAGTACATCCAGGAGCTCGTCGACCTGGTCGGGCTGACGGGCTTCGAGAGGTCCAAGCCCGCCCAGCTCTCGGGCGGGATGCGGCAGCGGGTCTCGATCGCCCGTGCCCTGGTCGTCCAGCCCTCCGTGCTGCTGCTCGACGAACCGTTCGGCGCCCTCGACGACATGACCCGGCAGCGGCTCAACCTCGAGCTGCTGCGGATCTGGACGGAGAAGCCCGCCACGACGCTCATGGTCACCCACGGGATCTCCGAGGCGATCTTCCTCTCGGACGTCGTCGCCGTCATGTCTCCCCGGCCGGGTCGGATCAAGGAGGTCATCGACGTCGACCTGCCCCGCCCCCGCACCCCGGCCATGATGCGCACCCCGGAGTTCCACGCCCTGCACGACCGCGCGTCCGAGCTGCTCTTCGGCGCGCCCGGCGACGAGGAGTGAGATGACCACGCACGTGCCGGCGCCCGCCTCCCCGGGCGCCCCCGAACCGCCCCCGACCACGGCCGTGCGCCCTGCCGGCCGCCGGGGCGCCGGGACCGCCGGGCGGCAGAAGCTCCCGCCGTGGATCGTCGCCGCCCTCGGCGTGGTCTCGACCGTCGCGGTGTGGTGGCTCGGCGCGGCCACCGTCCTGCGGGGCGTGGGGGCGGGGGACGGCACCGGCGGCGGCGCCGTCCCGACGCCCCCGGCGATCGTGCGGCAGATCGCCTCCGACGGCGCCGGCTTCTACTGGGCCAACGCCTCGGTGACGATCGTGGAGGCCGCCCAGGGGTACCTGGGCGGCAACGCGGCCGCGGTGCTGCTGGCCGCGGCGGCGCTGCTGCTGCCGTTCACGGAGCGCCTGGCCACGCAGATCGCCGTGGTGAGCTACTGCCTGCCGATCGTGGCGGTCGGACCGATCATCTTCATCGTCGTGGGGCCGCCGCGCTCGGGCGAGCCCTCGGGCACCGCCGTGACCCTGGCCGCGATCTCGGTGTTCTTCACCACCTATGTCAGCGTGCTCGCCGGCTTCCGCACCGCCGAGCGCTCCACGCTCGACGTCGTCACTGTGGCGGGGGGCTCCCGCTGGGACCAGCTGGTCAAGGTCCGGCTGGTGTCGGCCCTGCCCGGTGTGTTCACCGCCCTGAAGATCGCCGCGCCCGCGGCTCTGCTCGGCGCGATCCTCGGTGAGTACGTGGGAGGCGTGGACCGGGGCATGGGCCCGGCCATGGTCAACGCCCAGCAGTCCCTGGAGGTCGCCCGGGTCTGGGCCGTGGCCCTCGTCTCCGGCGGCCTGGCCTTCCTGGCGTACGCGCTGGTGGGCACCGTCGCACGCTTCGTGACACCGTGGTCCTCCGGGGGCCGGGAAGTGGGGCGCTGACATGTCCGTGACCATGACAGCGGTCCGCGCCGGCAAGGACCTGGGCCGCGGGCTGGTGAACCTCGTCGTCTCGATGCTCGCCGTCGCCGCGGTCTGGCTCCTGCTCCTGCGGGTCTTCGGCGTGACGTCCTTCATCGGCAAGACGCCGCTGGACGTGTGGTCGTTCCTCGTGGTCGAGCCCGAGGCCGCGGCGAACCGGGGGCTGGTCCTCGGCCAGCTCGCGACCACCCTGGCGGACGCCGCGATCGGCTTCGTCACCGGCCTCGTGGCGGCGCTCGTCGTCGCCACCGTCTTCGCCCTCTTCCGCGGGGTCGAGCAGGCCATGATGCCGATGGCCATGCTCCTGCGCTCGGTCCCGCTGGTGGCGATGGCCCCGATCATCATCCTCGTCTTCGGCCGCGGGGAAGCGACCGTGGCCGCGATGGGCGCCGTCGTGGTGCTGTTCCCGGCGCTGGTGACCATCGTCCAGGGCCTGCGCTCGGCGAACCCGGTGATCGTCGAGGTCGTGAAGGTCTACGGCGGCTCGTCGTCCGACGTGCTCCGCATCGTGGCGCTCCCCTCGGCGCTGCCCAGCCTGTTCACCGCGCTGCGGGTCTCCGTTCCCGGGGCGCTGACAGGCGCCCTGCTGGCGGAGTGGCTGGCCACTGGCGACGGGATCGGGTACGCCATCGTGTCGAACGTGGCCAGGGCGAAGTACGACGAGGTGTGGGCCGCCGTGGTGGTCGTGACCGTGGCGTCCATCCTGCTCTACTCGCTCGTCTCGCTGCTCGAGACCGCCGTGAACGCCCGGCGGGAAGGAGCTCGGTGACACCCTGGCGGCCCCGGGCCATCCGCTGCACGGCCCGGGGCCGGCAGCACCCCGCAGCACCGCCCGCGGGTCAGCGCAGGTCGAGCTCGTCGAGCTCCGCGTAGAGCTCGGCCGCGCGGCCGACCCGCTCCCGGCCCGCCGCCCCGGTGGTCGCCAGCACCCCGTCGGCCAGCACGGCGACCAGGCTCATGGCGGCCGCGTAGGAGTCGAAGGGCCCCACGCTGTCGAGGGGGCACTCGACCCACAGGTCCACCGCCGCCGCGTGCCGCCGCGCCGTGCCGTCCGCGACGAGGACCGTCCGCGCCCCGGTCGCTGCGCACACCGCCACGAGCCGCTCGAAGCCTCGGGGCCGGCGCCGAAAGCCCAGCAGCACGACCACGTCGTCCTGGCCGAGTCCCACGAGCTCCTCCCCGAGGGTCTGGCCGGGCAGCGGTGCGAGCCGGACGTCGTCGCGCGCCTGCTGCAGCTGCTGCTTGAGGTGCAGGGCGACCGGATAGCTGTTGCGCATGCCGATCACCAGCACCCGCCGCGCCCCGGCGAGCGCGTGCACGGCCCGGGCGGTGCGGTCCTCCCCTGCCGGGTCCAGCGCCTTGCGCAGGTTGCGCAGCTCCTGGTCGAGGTGCTGGCCGAGCTCAGGGTCGCCGTCGGGGCCCAGGGGAACGCCCTGCTGGCGCAGCGTGCGGGCCGTCTCCCGCAGCTCCGTGAAGGACTCGAAGCCGAGGTGCCGGTACAGCCGGGACAGGGTGGCGCGGGAGACCCCGCTCATCTGCGCCAGCTCCGCCGAGCTGTACAGCGCGAGGTCGTCGAGGTGGTCCAGGATCAGGTCGGCGGCCCGCCGCTCCTGGGGCGAGAGCCCGGCGTAGTGCGCGTGGATGCGCTGTTCGATCGACACGTCTCCCACCCTAGCGACCCGGGGCGGGCGGCCGGTGGCACCCGTCCTCCCGCCCCGGCGGCCGGGCACCGGTTGCTAGCATTGCCCCCTATGAAGGGTCCTCTCAGCACACCCGTCCCTCCGGCGCCGCAGGACGAGCACGGGCCCGCCGGGGGAGGCGGCCGGGTCTCCATCCAGACGGCCTTCCTCGACCCCGTGCTGCTGGAGCTGCCCTGGCACCTGCCCCTGGAGCAGTGGCCGGACGACGTGCTGGTGGCCTTCCCCCGCGGCCTCTCCCGGCACGTGGTGCGCTTCGCCCGGGCCGGCGAGAAGGTCGTGGCGATCAAGGAGACCGTGCCGCACTACGCCCGGCACGAGTACGCCACGCTGCGCCGGCTCCAGCGCATGGGCGCCCCGTCGGTGGTGCCCGACTCCGTGGTCACCGACCGGTACACCCCCGAGGGCGAGGCGCTGCCGGCCGCTCTCGTCACCGACCACCTGAGCTTCTCCCTGCCCTACCGCGCGATCTTCTCGGCGGGGCCGAGCGCGCAGACGGTGATCCTGCTCGTCGACGCGCTCGCCTCGCTGATCGTGCAGATGCACCTGTCCGGGTTCTACTGGGGCGACGTCTCGCTGTCGAACACCCTGTTCCGCCGGGACGCCGGGGCCTTCGCCGCCTATCTCGTGGACGCGGAGACCGGCGAGATCCACCCGGCGCTGAGCCGGGGGCAGCGCGAGTACGACATCGAGCTGGCCCGCACCAACGTGGCCGGGGAGATCATGGACCTGCTCGCCGGGGCGGCCGAGGAGGGCCACGAGCTCGAGGACCCCATCGACCCCTTCGAGGTCTCCGACCGGCTCGTGGCCAGCTACACCTCCCTGTGGAGCGAGCTGATGGACGAGGAGTCCTTCAGCATGGACGAGCGCTGGCGCGTGGTCGAGCGGGTGCGCCGGCTCAACGAACTGGGCTTCGACGTCGAGGAGGCCTCCATGGACACCGTCGACGGGCGGATCCGGCTGCGCCCCCAGGTCGTGGAGCCGGGCCACCACACCCGGCGCCTGCAGCGGCTCACCGGGCTGCGGACGCACGAGAACCAGGCGCGGCGGCTGCTGACGGACATCGACCAGCTCGGCCAGACCCTCTACCCGGGCCTGCCCGACGACCTCGTGGCGCAGCTGTGGATGCGGGAGGTCTTCTCCCCCATCATGGAGGCGGTCACCCCGCCGATGCGGCGCAAGCTCGAGCCGGCGGAGATCGTGCACGAGGTCCTGGAGCACCGCTGGTTCATGTCCGAGCGCGCCGGCAAGGACGTGCCGACCCTCGCGGCCGTCGAGGACTACGTGGCTTCGCAGCTGGCCCAGCGCCCGGACGAGCGCGAGATCTTCTGAGCGCGGCGGCCCGGCACGGTCACGGGCGGTGCGCTTCCAGGACCCCCGTCAGGGTGCGGTGCACCCGCTGGGGCCAGTCCTCCCCCAGGCTGCCGTAGCGGGCCACGTGGGAGTAGGCGGAGCCGAGCACGAAGTCCAGGACGACGTCGACGTCCAGCTCGGGGCTGAGCCGTCCCGCGGCGGTCTCGGCGGCGAAGAGCTCCTTGAGCCGCTCCACGCGCGGGCGGACCAGGTGCGTGCGCAGCACCCGGGAGGTCTCCGAGTCCGGCTCGCTCAGGAGCGAGACGGCCACGCCGATGCCCATGTCGTGCAGCAGGAAGTGCAGCGCCTCGGCCAGGCCCTCGTCCCAGCTCGCGGGCGCGCTCGGCCCCTGCGGGGAGTAGGTGGACACGGCGACCTCGAGGGCGCCCTCGAGCATCTCGAGGCTGTTGGCGTAGCGGCGGTAGATCGAGGTCTTGGCCACGCCCGAGGCGGCCGAGACCGCCTCGATGCTCACCCGCTGCGGCCCGCCCTCCCGCAGGAGGGCGAGCGCCGCGGCGGTGATCTTCTTGTCCGTGCTGACGGTGCGCGGATCGGCCCGGTCGTCGTCGGCCATCGTCGCCCCTCCTGCCCGCCGCCCCTCGCCGGAGCGGTCAGACGGTCTTCCAGTCCTCGATGGGCCAGTGGTTCTTCTTCGCCAGCCGGTAGAGGGGCAGGTCGGGGTTGACGGTGTAGGGGTGGCCCATCAGCACCAGCCAGCTGGCGTCGGCGTGGGAGTCCCCGTAGCCGTAGGACCGGGTGAGGTCGTACCCGCCCCGCTCGGCGTACTTCTTCAGCCACTGGGCCCTGGCCTCGTCGACCAGGGGCGGGGTGGCCAGGTAGCCGGTCATCACGCCGTCGCGCTCGTCCATCCGCCCGGCCACGACCTCGTCGAACAGGTGGGCGAGGGGCTCCACGAGCAGGTCGATGGAGCCCGTGACCAGGACCGTGCGGTGCCCCGCGGCGCGGTGCTCCTCGATCCGGGCCAGCGCCCCCGGGCGCAGCAGGCGCCGCATGTCCCGGCCCAGCGGCCCGGCCACCTGATCGCGCACGATCCGGGCAGGGACCCCCTCGTAGCGGCGCATGAAGGCGCGGATGAACTCGCCGCGGTCGCGCTTCTCGGCCTTCAGGTAGGTCGGGGCGCTCGAGACGAGGTCGACCGCCTCCGCCGGCCACTTCGCGAGGCCCAGGGTGCGGCGGCGCAGCTGCAGGTACTGGTGGATGACCGTGGAGTTGAGCACGGTGCCCTCGAGGTCGAAGACGGCGAGCACGTCCGTGCCCTCGCGCAGCGTCCGCCGGGGTGCGTTGCGCCGCCGGGACGCGGCCCGGAGCCGGCCGTAGGCCTTGGTCATCTCGGTCAGCGCGGGCAGGTGCACGTTCTGCCAGTAGTCGGTCCAGTCGATCGACCGGACGTCGAAGGTGCGGTCCTCCGGCGTGCCGGCCGGCAGGGAGTCGTTGAGCTGGCGGGTGCGGGCGTCGTCGAAGATCATCTCGGTGCGCGTGTAGGACTGGTAGAGGTCCACGTAGGTGCGCAGGGAGCCGAGCCCGGACTGCATCTTGTGCATGGAGTTCGCCCACTCCCGGGTGCGGGAGGTCGCCGGCAGGGCCGCGGTCAGCTTCCCGCCCACCGCCGAGAGCTTCTCCTTGACCGCCAGGGAGCGCTCCACCGCGTTGTTCGCGGGGAACTTCCACTCGGGAACCCGGATCGGGTTGCCCTCGTCGTCCTGGATCGGGTGCGCGGTGAAGAACGCCAGCACGTTCTCGTACATCTGGTGGAACGGCAGCGGGTTCGAGGCGCCCGAGCACACCTGGTAGAAGCCCGGCGCGGGGGCCTCGGCCCCCGCGGGGGTGGGCGTGCCGGACGCGTCCCGGTGCCCGCCCACGGCCAGCGCCACGATCGCGTTGACCACGAAGTCGACGGGGATGACGTCCAGCACCGAGTCCGGCAGGCCGGGGAACTCCGGCAGCGCGCCCTTGGCGTAGGCCATGATCAGCGGGTCGGCGACCTTGTAGCCGTCGATCCAGCCCGGGTACGGGTGGCGCAGGGCCGACTCGATGATCGAGGGCCGCACCACGGACAGCCGGTGCCCGGCGCCGGCCCACTTCTGCTCGGCGACGCGCTCCCCCAGGGCCTTGGTGAAGGTGTAGATGTCGGTCCACCCCAGCGACTGGGCCCGGGTGCGCCCGTACTCGACGAGGCGGGTGCGCACCCACTCCTCCCGGGCCGCCTCCGCGGCGCGGGCCACGGACTTGGGGCCCTCCTTGCCGTGACCGGCGGTGGCGTCGTCGATGAGGGCCTGGAGCCGCTCCGGCGTGCGCGAGGCCATGTCGGCCTCCGCGCGGGCCCGCAGGGCGGCGTCGAACTCGGCCGCCCAGTCCACGTCGTGGTCCACGGGGGCCTCGGGGCGCAGCCCCTTCGCGATCCCGCCCACGTAGCAGGTGGAGACGTGGATGACGTGGGGGTCCTGCCCGGAGCTCAGCAGGGCGTCGTAGAGCCCGATGGCGCCGCCGACGTTCGTGCTGAACGCCTCGTGGATCGGCGGGTCGAAGGACACGGTGGACGCCGAGTGGATCACCACGTCGAACGGCTCGGTGATCCCCGCGAGCGCGGACAGGTCCCCCTCGAGCACCGCGGTGCGCTCCGCGAAGACCTGCTCGGCCCGCTCCCCCATCGTCTCCCGCCAGGTGCGGAAGGCCGGCTTGCGCAGCAGCTGCCGCAGACGCTGCGCACCGCTGGTGCTGCCCTTGGGCCGCACGACGGCGGTGACGTGCACGCCGTCGTGGGCGGAGAGCAGCCGTTCGAGCACGGCCTGCCCCAGGAAGCCGGTGGCTCCCGTCAGCAGAACGCGCGTGGTGGGGGTCTCGGTCAACGGGGGTTCCTCCGGATGATGTGCTGGTCCGCCGAACGGTGCGGTGCCGGCGGGGGCCGGGGCGGACCGGTACGACGGGCGACGACGGCGACCCGCGCGGACCGCTCCCGGTTACGCTACGGCTACCGTAGTGTAGCCTAGATCTCATGCTTACCGCTCTCGTGACGGGGGGGACGTCCGGCATCGGCGCCGCGTTCGCCGATGCCCTGGCCCGCCGTGGAAATGCCCTGGTCCTGGTCGCCCGCGACGCGGACCGCCTGGACCGGACGGCGGCCCGTCTGCGCGCGGAGCACGGCGTGCCCGTCGAGGTGCTGACCGCGGACCTCGCGGACCGCGCCGACGTCGACCGGGTGGCCGCCCGCATCGAGGACCCGCTGCGCCCGGTGGACGTGCTGGTGAACAACGCCGGCTTCTCCGTGAAGACCCCCTTCACCACCCCGGACACCGGTGCCCACGACCGCGCGTTCGAGGTCATGTGCCGCGCCGTGCTGGTCCTGTCCTCCGCCGCGGCCCGTGCCATGACGGCGCGCGGATCCGGCTGGATCATCAACGTGTCCTCCATCGCGGGCCTGATCACGATGGGCTCGTACTCGGCGATCAAGACCTACACCACCGCATTCACCGAGGCGCTGGCCGTGGAGCTCCACGGCACGGGCGTGCACGTCACCGCGTTGCTGCCCGGCTGGGTGCGCACGGAGTTCCACGAGCGCGCGGGCATCACCGGCTCCTCGATCCCCTCCTTCATGTGGCTCACCCCCGAGCGCGTGGTCGAGGAGGCCCTCGACGACGTCGCCCGCGGCAAGGTGCTCTCGATGCCGACCAAGCGCTACCGGACCCTCGGGTTCGTCCTGCGGCACCTGCCGCGGTCCGCGGTCCGCCGGCTCTCCGGAATGGTCGCCTCCGCCCGCCAGAAGGAACGGACGGCAGGATCGTGAAGCACCGCAAGCACCACGACCCGGCCCCGGTCCGGCGCTCCATCGACGGCGGGGGCGAGACCTCCGCCTCCTCGGAGCCGGCCCCGCCCGCCCCGCCCGCGTCCTCCGCGCAGCTGCAACCCGCACGGTTCCGCAATCCCCGGCGCAGGCTGGCCCGGCGGATCGCCCAGCGGATCTTCCTGCACGGGCTCGCCTACCGCACGATCCGGCGCACGGTGGTGACCCACCCGGCCGCCGAGGCCCTCGACGGCCCCTGCGTCGTGGTGGCCAACCACTCCAGCCACCTCGACGCTCCCCTGGTGCTCGGCTCCGTGCCCCCGCGCATCCGCCGGAACCTGGCGACCGGGGTGGCCGCGGACTACTTCTTCACGGCCCCGCACAAGCGGATGTTCACCGAGCTGGTCTTCAACGCGTTCCCGGTGGACCGCACCGGCACGGGGGCGAACCGCGGGCTGTCCAAGCAGCTGCTGAAGGCGGACGTCCCGCTGCTCGTCTTCCCCGAGGGGACCCGCTCCCGCACGGGCCGGATGGCGCCCTTCAAGATCGGCGCCGCGGGCCTGGCCAAGGCCGTGGGCGTGCCGGTGCTCCCGGTCGCCCTGATCGGCGCGCACGAGGCCATGCCGCACGGCAGCAAGTGGCCGCGCCCCGGCCGGCCCCGCGTGGTGGTGGCCGTCGGCGAACCCCTCGTCGCCCAGGACAAGGAGCCCACCGCGGCCTTCAACGAGCGCATCGAGTCGTCGGTGCGCGCGCTCTACGCCGAGCACCGTCCGCGCATCGACGACTGAGCACCCCCCACCCGAGAACCAGGAGAGTACTGCGCAGATGGCACACGTGAAGCACATGAAGTGGTGGGGCTGGGGCGAGGAGGGCGTGCACTTCGAGTACGCCAACAAGCCGGCCTTCGCCCCCTTCGTGAAGAAGGCCCTGGACGTCGATCTGCGCCCGCGGCAGCGGGACACCATCGACTTCTCGACGGTGAGCGTCCCGGCCTCCCGCGCGGACGACGACGTCCTGGCCGCCCTGCGGTCGGTCACCGGCGCCGAGCACGTGAGCCTCGACGACGAGTTGCGCATCGTGCACTGGGCCGGCAAGTCCGTGACCGAGCTCCTGCTCACCCGGGCCGGCGACTTCGCCCGGGTGCCCGACGTCGTCGTCTACCCCGGCACCGAGGAGGAGGTCGCCGCGGTGCTGCGGCTGGCCGTCGAGCGGGACCTGGTGGTCATCCCCTTCGGCGGCGGCACGAGCATCTCGCGCAGCCTGCAGCCGGACCCCACCGAAGAACGAACGATCGTTTCCCTGGATCTGGGGCGGCTCAGCCGGGTCCTCTCCATCGACGAGACCTCGGGCCTGGCCAC
Organism: Kocuria oceani; assembly: GCF_029524215.1. Taxonomy (NCBI): domain Bacteria; kingdom Bacillati; phylum Actinomycetota; class Actinomycetes; order Micrococcales; family Micrococcaceae; genus Kocuria; species Kocuria oceani. Next base: position 12,541 of record NZ_JARAMH010000037.1, read on the forward strand.
CATCGAGGCCGGCGTCCTGGGCCCGGACATGGAGGACCAGCTCAACGCCCGCGGCTGGACGCTGGGCCACTTCCCCGACTCCTTCACGCACTCCACCCTCGGCGGCTGGGCCGCCACCCGGTCCTCCGGGATGCAGTCGGACAAGTACGGGGACATCGCCGACATCGTGCGCGGGCTGCGCGTGGTCCGGCCCGGCGGCACCGTGGTGCTGCGCCCGCTGCCGTCCACCTCCACGGGTCCGAGCCTGCGGGAGATGATCATCGGCTCCGAGGGCCGGCTCGGCGTGATCACCCGGTTGGACGTGCACGTCCACCGCCTCGCGGAGCACCGCGAGGTCATCGCGTACATGTTCCCCACGTGGCAGCAGGCGCTCACCGCGATGCACCACATCGCGCGGTCCGACGTCCGGACCACCTTCGCCCGCGTCTCCGACGCGCACGAGACCGCGTTCTCCCTGTCCACCCAGAAGGCACCCACCACGCTCAAGAAGAAGGTCACGGCCAAGGGACAGGACCTGCTGTGGGAGGTCATGCGCCGCCGCGGCTGGGACACCGACGCCATGTGCATCGGCTACGTGTGCTTCGAGGGCGAGAAGGCCGAGGTCGAGCGCCGGAAGAAGGCCGTGGCCGGCCTGGTGAAGAAGCAGGGCGCGCTGGTCCTGGGCTCGGGCCCGGGCGCCCTCTACGACCAGAAGAAGTTCGACACCCCCTACCTGCGGGACTTCCTCCTCGAGCAGAACACCATCGGCGACGTCTCCGAGACGGCCGCGCCGTGGTCCAAGCTCACCACCGTGCACAAGGCGGCCTACGACGCCGCCCACCGGGCCTTCGCCGCACAGGGCAAGACCGGGTGGATCATGTCCCACATGTCGCACTCCTACCACGCCGGGGCCTGCCTCTACTTCACGTTCGGCTACGAGATCGGTGCGGATCCGCACGGCGAGTACGCCGCGATCAAGAGCGCCGTCCAGCAGGCCTTCATCGACGCCGGTGGGACGCTGTCCCACCATCACGGCGTGGGACTGGAGCACAGCCCCTGGATGGAGCAGGACGTCTCCCCCGAGGGCGTCGACCTCATGCGCCGCCTCTTCAGCGCCACCGATCCGGGCGGCAACCTCAACCCGGGCAAGATCGTCAGCTGATCCCCGGACCCGTCCGCGCCGCAGGCCCCCCACCCGCACGGGCGGGGGGCCTGCCGCACGAGCGGGACGCGCGGCGCCCCGCAGTCCTGACGGGATCCGGCGTCGCCCGTGCTCGGCGTGGTCCCGTCGGATCCCTCGGGCGTGCCGCGCTCCAGCGGGTCACGACCCCCGCGCCGGCGGGTAGTGTCGGGGCCCTCGAGGTCTTCCCGTGAAAGGACGCCTGAGAGCTCCCGTCCGCGAGAGAGCGACCGGAGCGGTGAGAGGAGATGGTGTGCCGTGCCGTCATGGTGGAGTGCGGCCTGGCCCGTGCTGGTGGGGGTCCTCGGGGCGCTGCTGCTCGTGTGGCTGGTGGTGCTCGTCGTCCTGTGGCGCGCCGCACCGGACCGCACCGGCCTCCGCGACGCGCTGCGGCTGCTGCCGGATGTGCTCCGGCTCGTCAAGCGCCTGGCCGGTGACCCCGCGCTCCCCCGCGGAGTGCGCGTGCGGCTGCTCCTCCTGCTGACCTACCTGGCCCTGCCGATCGATCTGGTCCCCGACTTCATCCCTGTGCTGGGCTACGCCGACGACGCCGTGGTCGTACTCCTCGTGCTGCGGTCGGTGGTGCGCTCCGCCGGCCTGCAGGCCGTGGAGCGACACTGGCCGGGCACCCCGGACGGTCTGGCCGCAGTGCGCCGTCTCCTGGGTAACCGCGAGAAGGGAAAAGCGGAATGAGCAGAACCCGCACCAGTATTGGCGGGGACCCAGTGCCGGGTGCGGGTCGATAGGGACATAGGGAAGGCCCCGCAGGAGCTCCTGGGGCCCGCCCCATCGCGGCGAGCCGGTGTTCGGGCACGGGGAAAGGCCCCGCACCGGTTCCGGTGGGGGCCTGGGGGGTGTCGGTGGCGCGGGGGCCTCGCCGGCCGGTGCTGTGGGTCGGTGGGGGCATGGGAAAAGGCCCCGCACCGGTGCTGGTGGGGGCCTGGGGTG
>NZ_JARAMH010000038.1:0-13516 GCF_029524215.1 Kocuria oceani
TCGCCGCGTGGCAGGTGCGGCCGCCGCGGTCGGTGACGATCGCGGCGGCCTTCTTCATGATCGGCTCCCAGTCCGGGTCCGTCATCGAGGCCACCAGCACGTCCCCGGCCTGGAAGGAGGCCATCTCTTCGTGGGAGCCCAGGACGCGGACCTGGCCGGCCCCGATCCGTTGGCCGATGGCCCGCCCCTGGGCCACCACCGTGCCGGTCTCGTGGAGCCGGTAGCGGGCCACGGCCCCGGCCCCACGGCGGGAGACCACGGTCTCGGGACGGGCCTGGAGGATGTAGAGGCGCCCGTCGGTCCCGTCCAGGCCCCACTCGATGTCCATCGGGCGGCCGTAGTGGGCCTCGATGGCCACCGCGTAGCGGGCCAGCTGCTCCACCTGTGCGTCGGTGAGGCTGAACCTCCCCCGCTGCGCCTGCGGCACGGGGACGAAACCCACGGTCTCCCCGAGCTCCTGGGAGTCGGTGTAGGTCATCTGCAGGGCCTTGCCCCCGAGCCCGCGCTTGAGCACGGCCGGGCGGCCGGCGGCCAGGGCGGGTTTGTGGACGTAGAACTCGTCCGGGTTCACCGCCCCCTGCACCACCGCCTCCCCGAGCCCGTAGGAGGAGGTGATGAACACCGCGTCGGTGAAGCCGGACTCGGTGTCCATGGTGAACATCACTCCCGAGGCCCCCACGTCGGAACGCACCATCTTCTGCACCCCGGCCGAGAGCGCGACCTCGGCGTGGGTGAAGCCGTGGTGGACCCGGTAGGCGATGGCCCGGTCGTTGTAGAGGGAGGCGAAGACGTCCTTGACCGCCGCCAGGACGTTCTCCACCCCGCGGATGTTGAGGTACGTCTCCTGCTGCCCGGCGAAGGAGGCGTCGGGCAGGTCTTCGGCGGTCGCACTGGAGCGCACCGCCCAGGACACCCCTGCCGGGTGGGTCCCGGCCACTTTCTCGTAGGCATCCCGGACCCCGGTCTCGAGTCCGTCCGGCAGCGGTGCGTTGCGGATCAGGGACCGGATGTGCGCACCGGCGGCGGCCAGGGCGGTCACGTCGGCGGTGTCCAGGCCCTCCAGGGTCTGGGCGATCCGCGTGTCCAGGCCGTCGGCAGCCAGGAACTGGCGGAACGCGGTGGCGGTGGTGGCGAAACCGCCGGGCACCTGCACCCCGGCGTTGCTGAGGTTGCGGATCAACTCGCCCAAAGAGGCGTTCTTGCCGCCGACCTCCTCGAGGTCGGAGAGGTCGATGTCAGTGAAAGGAAGGACAGAGGTCATGAAGGACTCCTTCGGTGGGCGCCGCCCGGGCGGGGTGCCAGTGGATCGGGGATCGGTTCTGCCCGCCGGCCCGGCCGCAGGAACATCAGCGGTCGGGACCGACCGGCTCCTGCCGGGGCAGGGGCCCAGGGCAGGGGACGGGGTGGTTCGGGGGCGGTGAAAGGTTCAGTTGGTGGGGCGCAGTACCAGCAGCAGGTCTCCACCGGTGACCTGGGTGACCCCGGTCAGTGCGACCCGGACGACGGTGCCGCCGGTGGGGGCGGTGATGGAGGCCTCCATCTTCATGGCCTCGATGGTGGCGACCTGCCCGCCGGCCTCGATGAGGTCACCTTCGGCGACCGTGACGGTCACGGCCCCGGCGAAGGGGGCGGCCACGTGGCCGGGGTCGGCGGGGTCGGCCTTCTCGGTCTCGGGCACCGAGGAGGTGATCGAGGTGTCGCGGACCTCGATCATCCGGGGCTGGCCGTTGAGGGTGACCATCACGGTGCGCATGCCCTTGTCGTCGGGCTCCGAGATGGCCTGCAGGGTCACCAGCAGCCGCACCCCTTTGCCGAGGGAGATCACGTGCTCCCGGTCGGAGGTCAGCCCGTAGAGGAAGTCCCGGGTGTGCAGCACGGTGACGTCGCCGTACCTGGCCCGGACCGCCTCGTAGTCCCGGGTGGGTCCAGCGAACAGCAGCCGGTTCAGCGTGGCCCGCCGGGTCGCGGAGTCGGCGGCCAACGCGGTCGAGTCCTCCTCGCTGAGCTCGGTGACCCCGACACGCACGGTGCGGCCCTCCAGGGCCTTGGAGCGGAACGGTTCGGGCCACCCGCCGGGGGGAGTGCCGAGCTCCCCGGCGAGGAAGCTGATCACCGAGTCCGGGATGTCGAACTTCTGCGGGTTCGCCTCGAACTCGGCCGGGTCCACGCCCATGCCCACCAGCTGCAGGGCGAGGTCGCCCACGACCTTCGACGAGGGGGTGACCTTGACCAGCCTGCCGAGCATGGCGTTGGCGGCGGTGTACATGTCCTCGATCGCCTCGAACCGCTCCCCCAGCCCCAGCGCGATGGCCTGCTGGCGCAGGTTCGACAGCTGCCCGCCGGGGATCTCGTGCCGGTACACGCGCCCGGTCGGGGCGGTGAGCCCGGACTCGAACGGGGCGTACATCCGGCGGATGACCTCCCAGTAGGGCTCCAGGGCGGTCGCGGCCTCCAGGGGGATGCCGGTGTCCCGGTCGGTGTGGGCCAGGGCCGCGATCAGCGCCGAGGCGGGCACCTGGGAGGTCGTGCCGGCCATCGAGGCCTCGGCCACGTCCACCGCGTCCACGCCCGCGTCGATCGCGGCCATCAGCGTGGCGAGCTGCCCGCCGGCGGTGTCGTGGGTGTGCAGGTGCACGGGCAGCTCGAAGCGCTCCCGCAGGGCCGTCACCAGCTTCGCCGCCGCGGCGGGGCGCAGGAGCCCGGCCATGTCCTTGATCGCCAGCACGTGGGCGCCGGCGTCGACGCACTGCTGGGCGAGCTCGAGGTAGTAGTCCAGGGTGTAGAGCTCCTCGGCCGGGTCGAGCAGGTCCCCGGTGTAGCACAGGGCGACCTCGGCGACCGCGGTGCCCGTCTTGCGCACGGCCTCGATGGCCGGGGCCATCTGCTCCACGTCGTTGAGGGCGTCGAAGATCCGGAAGATGTCCACCCCGGTGGCCGCGGCCTCGGCCACGAACGCGTCGGTGACCTCCGTGGGGTAGGGGGTGTAGCCCACGGTGTTGCGCCCGCGCAGCAGCATCTGGATCGGGATGTTCGGCATCGCCTCCCGCAGCAGCCGCAGCCGCTCCCACGGGTCCTCCCCGAGGAACCGCAGCGCGACGTCGTAGGTCGCCCCGCCCCAGGCCTCGATCGAGAGCAGCTGCGGCAGCGTGTGCGCGTAGGCCGGGGCCGCGGCCAGCAGGTCCCGGGTCCGGACCCGGGTGGCGAGCAGGGATTGGTGGGCGTCGCGGAAGGTGGTGTCGGTGACCGCCACCGCGGTCTGGGCCCGCAGCGCGGCCGCGAAGCCTTCGGGGCCCAGCTCCTGGAGACGTTGCCGCCACCCGTCCGGCGGGGTGTGCGCCGAGGGCCCGTCGAAGGGGGAGCGCAGCGGCTCGTCCTGCTTGTCGCCCGGGTAGTGGGGGAGCTTGGTACGCGGGTCGATACCTTCCACCCGGGGGCCGTGGGGCTGATTGACGGTGACCTCGGCCAGCCAGGTCAGCGCCTTGGTGGCCCGGTCCCCGGAGATCTTGCCTTCGAGCAGTTCGGGGCGGGATTCGATGAAGTCGGTGGCGACCTCTCCGGCGAGGAACTGCGGGTCGGCCAGCACGGCCTGGAGGAACTGGATGTTGGTGGACACCCCGCGGATGCGGAACTCGGCCAGGGCGCGCTGGGAGCGGTGCACGGCGGTGGCGTAGTCGCGGCCGCGGCAGATGAGTTTGACCAGCATGGAGTCGAAGTGGGGGGAGATCTCCGCCCCGGCGTAGACGGTGCCGCTGTCCAGGCGCACTCCGGCGCCGCCGGCGGAGCGGTAGGCGGAGATCTTCCCGACGTCGGGGCGGAACCCGTTGGCCGGGTCCTCGGTGGTGATCCGGCACTGCAGCGCCGCGCCCCGGACCGTCAGCGACTCCTGGGCGATGCCCAGGTCCGCCAGGGTCTCCCCCGAGGCGATGCGCAGCTGCGAGGCGACCAGATCCACATCGGTGATCTCCTCGGTGACGGTATGTTCGACCTGGATCCGCGGATTCATCTCGATGAACACGTGCTGCCCGGCCCGCTCCCCGGCCGTGTCCACGAGGAACTCCACGGTCCCGGCATTGACGTAGCCCAGCTCTCTGGCGAACTTCACGGCGTCGGCGTGCAGGGCCTGACGGATGCCCTCGTCGAGGTTCGGGGCCGGGGCGATCTCGATCACCTTCTGGTGCCGGCGCTGGACGGAGCAGTCGCGTTCAAACAGGTGCACCATCCCGCCCTCGTTGTCGGCGAGGATCTGCACCTCGATGTGCCGAGGCCGCAGCACGGCTTGTTCGACGAACATGGTGGGGTCGCCGAAGGCGGTGTCGGCCTCGCGCATCGCCGCCGCCAGGGCTTCGGGCAGCGCCTCAGAGGTCTCCACCCGGCGCATGCCGCGTCCCCCGCCGCCGGCCACGGCCTTCACGAACACGGGGAAGCCGATCCGCTCGGCCTCCCCGAGCAGGTAGTCCGCCTCCGAGGAGGGGGCGGAGGAGTCCAGGGTGGGGATCCCGGCCCGCTGGGCGGCCTTGAGCGCCGCGACCTTGTTGCCGGCCAATTCCAGGATCTCGGCCCGTGGGCCGACGAAGGTGATGCCCTCCGAGGCCGCCGCGCGGGCCAGGTCCGGGTTCTCCGAGAGGAACCCGTAGCCGGGGTAGATCGCGTCCGCCCCGGACTCCTTGGCCACCCGGATGATCTCCGCCACGTCGAGGTAGGCCCGCACCGGGTGACCCTCCTCCCCGATCTGGTAGGCCTCATCGGCCTTCTGCCGGTGGATCGAGTTGCGGTCCTCGTACGGGAACACGGCCACCGTCTTGGCGCCCAGCTCGTAGGCGGCCCGGAAAGCGCGGATCGCGATCTCGCCGCGGTTGGCGACCAGGATCTTGGAGAACATTGACACCCGTTCCGCACCTGGGCGCTCCATTGGAGGCCCGGGTGCTGTGTTGTGAATTTCTGACAAGGTCAACTGCGAAGGAGAAACGGCCGGGCACGGCAGGGGCCGCCGTGCCCGGGCAGGGCAGACCCGGGCCCTCGGGGCCGGGGTGCCGAGCGGATCCGCGACGGTGCGTCTGCGCGTGCTGCGGTTCACGCGCCGTCCGGGCCTGTCAGCCGAGCAGGATCACGTCGAGCGTCCGGGGCCCGTGCACGCCTTCGACGCGTTCGAGCTCGATGTCCGAGGTCGCCGAGGGCCCGGAGATCATGGTGACCGGGGCCGTGGGCTCCACCAGGGCCAGGGCCTCGGGGATCAGCTCCACCACCGTCTCAACCGGCACCACGCAGATGTGGTGGTCGGGGACCAGGCTGATCGCCCGCCGGCCCTCCTCGGGACGGCCGGTGAGGAAGATCGTGCCGGTCTCCGCGCAGGAGACGGTCGAGGACGTCACCACCGCGTCCACGGCGTTGAGCTCCCGCACCCCCAGGGCCGAGGCGTCGCGGGCGTCATTGGGATCCACCAGCACCCGGCGGGCGGCGGTGTCCTCCGGCAACCAGGCGGTGTCCAGACCGGTCGGGACTACATACCGGGCGGAGACCCCCAGCAGCTGGGCGATCCGCCCCGGCAGGGACGCGGGGGTCTCGTGGTACACCGCGGCCTTGTAGTCGACCAGCCGGTCCACGAGCATCTCGACGACCTCCTCAGCCGCACGCTCCGAGACGCGGCGATAGGTGCGCTGCGCCGGTGCAGGGGTAGGCGCGTCGTGCAGCGCCCCACGGATCCGGTTGAGGATCTCGGTCTTTGCCTCGCTCATCGTGCTCCCCCGTCGTCTTCGGTGTCGGTCTCGGCCCCATCCGGTGCGGTACCGCCCGCATCCGGGCCGGTGGCCGGGCCGCCGTCGGCGGCCACCCGTTCCTGGGTCTCCTCGGCGTGCTTGGCCCACCAATGGCGGAAAGACTCCTTCGGCGGGGCGGGGATGTCGCGCTCATCGGTCCAGCCCCCGGCGATCCCGGGCAACCAGGAGATCGCCCGATCCTTGCCCGCCACCGCCCTCCCCAACGGCAGACCCTTCTCGGCCAACCCCATCCGGGTGCCCGAGGACATCACCACCGAAGCGCCCTTCATCATCAAATCCATCTGGGAGGGCACCCGGGGGGTGGGCTTGCTGCGCACGTCCTCGTCGCGCAGGTGCACGAGGATCTCCGGGATGTTGATCTTCACCGGGCACACGTCGTAGCAGGCCCCGCACAGCGAGGAGGCGTAGGGCAGGGAGGCGTTCTCCTCGGAGGTGATGCCGGTCAGCTGCGGGGAGAGGATCGCCCCGATGGGCCCCGGATAGGTGGAGCCGTAGGCGTGACCGCCGGCCTGCTCGTAGACGGGGCAGACGTTGAGGCAGGCCGAGCAGCGGATGCAGTGCAGCGCCGAGCGCCCGGCGGGGTCGTCGAGCACCGCGGTGCGGCCGTTGTCCAGGAGCACCACGTGCACGTTCTGGGGGCCGTCGCCCGGGGTCACGCCGGTCCACATCGAGGTGTAGGGATTCATCCGCTCCCCCGTGGAGGAGCGCGGGAGCAGCTGCAGGAACACCTCGAGGTCCTGGAAGGTGGGCACGATCTTCTCGATGCCCATCACGGTGATCAGGGTCTCGGGCAGGGTCAGGCACATCCGCCCGTTGCCCTCGGACTCCACCACGGTCAGCGTCCCGGTGGAGGCGACCCCGAAGTTCGCCCCGGACACCGCCACGGAGGTGGAGAGGAACTTCTCCCGCAGGTGGGTGCGGGCGGCCTCGGCGAGGTCGCGCGGCTCACTGGTCAAGGAATCATCCGTCTCCGGCATCCCCTTCCGGAAGATCTCCCGCACCTCATCACGATTGCGGTGGATGGCCGGGACCAGGATGTGCGAGGGCTTGTCGTGGGCGAGCTGGACGATCAGTTCGGCGAGGTCGGTCTCCGTGGCGGTGATCCCGTGCTCCTCGAGGTGGGCCTCGAGGCCGATCTCCTGGGTGGCCATGGACTTGATCTTGATGACGTCGCTGGACCCGGTGGCCTGCACGAGCTCGGTGACGATCCGGTTGGCCTCCTCCGCGTCCCGCGCCCAGTGCACGGTGCCGCCGCGGGCCGTGAAGTTGGCCTCGAACTCCTCGAGCAGGTGCGGCAGGTCCGCCATGACCTGCTCCTTGAGCGCGGAGCCGGCCGAGCGCAGCTCCTCCCAGTCGGGGAGCTCCCCGGCCACCGCGGCGCGCTTGCCGCGGATCGTGTGAGTGGCGTGGCGGATGTTGGCGCGCATCTGCGTGTTGCCCATCTCGGCCTTCGCCGCGGCGGGGAACGCGGTGGACGCGTGCAGATTCCCCTGCCCGTGGACGGGACGCACAGCAGGCATCCCCAGTGCAATACGACGGGTCATCGGGCGCCTCCGGTGGTGTGGGACGAAACGGACGAGGAAGCCGGACTCGCAGGACCCGCGGCCGAGGAACGCGCCGACGTGCACCCACCCCGCCCCCTGCTCTTCGGGATCGACAGCTCGACCGGTCCGGAGACCTCCAGCGGGTTCTCGCGGGTGGACGCGAGGATCTCGGCGAAGTGGACGGTGCCCGGCCCCGAGTCCCGGCGGGCCATGGCCCCGCCCAGGTGCAGCAGGCAGGAGGCGTCCCCCCCGGTGCACAGCTCCGCCCCGGTGGAGACGATGTTGTCGATCTTCTCCTCGGCCATCGCGGCGGAGACGTCCGGGTTCTTGAAGGAGAAGGTCCCGCCGAAGCCGCAGCACTCCTCGGCGTCGGGCAGCTCGACGAGGTCGAGACCGCCGACCGAGGCGACCAGGTCCTTCTGCCGGTCGCCCAGGCGCAGCAGCCGCATCCCGTGGCAGGACGGGTGGTAGGTCACCCGGTGCGGGAACCAGGAGCCGAGCTGCGCGGCCGCGTCGCGCACGCCGAGCACGTCGACCAGCAGCTGGGAGAGCTCGTAGGTGTTCCCGGCGACGGCCGCGGCGGCCACCGCCAGCTCCTCGTCCCCGCCGGCGCGGGCGATCATCGGCTGCTGGTGGCCCAGGGAGGCGACGCAGGAGCCCGACGGCGCCACGGCCACGTCGTAGTCCGCGGCGGTGAAGGCCTTGACGTGGTTGCGGACCACGGGCAGGGCGTCGTCGAAGTAGCCGCTGTTGACGTGCATCTGGGAGCAGCAGCCCTGGCCGGGCGGGAACACCACCTCGTGGCCGAGCCGCTCGAGCACCCGCACGGTGGCCAGCGCGACCCGCGGATACATCGCGTCCACGATGCACGTGGCGAACAGGGCGATTCTCATGGGACCTCCGGGGGACAGGAGAACAAGGACGAAAGAAGAAGAAAAAGGGTCGATGCGAGAACACCGCACCACCTGTGGTCTGACCATAGTAGGACTATGAGCCGCACCACACAACCAGGGCGGCAGGCGGCGAAAACATTGCGCCGAAGGGTTGGTGGTGTGACCTGGGTCATGTACTCTTCGTGGTCAGACCATTGTGGTCCGACCATACGGCGATGGCATGTCTGGTTCTTCTCGCACTGGGGTGCGGGGAACCCGACCGGCCACCCGACAGACACCAAGGTCTGTGCTGCTTTTCCGGAACTCATCGAAAGGCGCATCGAGGCCACTGGGGCCGGCACGAGCTGCGCGTCGCGTCCCGGAAACTTTGACCCAGCCCGTACCACGCACCCGGCCCGCCCCGTCACCCGTGATCCTGCGGGGCAGGGCCCAGAAAGGATCTGTCCATGGACAATCTCGCTGTTCTGAGCCTGTTGGCTCTGCTGCCCCTGCTGTTGGTGGGTGTGCTGTTGGCCGGTTTCCGCTGGCCGGCGAAGTTCGCGATGCCGGTGGGCTACTTCGCCGCCGTCATCGTGGCCCTGGTGGTGTGGCAGATGAGCTTCACCGGGGTGCTGGCCGCCACCGTCGAAGGCCTCATCGTGGCCATCACCATGCTCTACATCGTCTTCGGCGCCCTGCTGCTGCTCTCCACCCTCACCGTGGGCGGGGCCATGGCCACCATCCGCGCCGGATTCAACAACATCTCCGCCGACCGGCGGATCCAGGCCATCATCATCGGCTGGCTCTTCGGCTCGTTCATCGAGGGCGTCTCGGGCTTCGGCACCACCGCCGCGGTGGTGGCCCCGCTGCTGCTGGCCATGGGCTTCCCCGCGATGGCCGCCGTCATGATCGGCCTCATCGTCCAGTCCACCCCGGTCAGCTTCGGGGCGGTCGGCACCCCCATCCTCGTCGGGGTCGCCAACGGCCTGGGCGGGGACCCCGCGGTCGCTCAGCGCGTCGAGGTCCTGGGTGTGACCATGCCCGAGTTCATCAACTCGATCGGCTTCTACACCGCGGCCATCCACGCCATCGTGGGCATCCTCATCCCGCTGATCCTCGTGACCCTACTCACCGGGTTCTTCGGCCCCGAGCGGCGCTTCCGCGACGGGCTGGCCGTGTGGCCCTTCGCCGTGTACGCCTCCCTGGCCATGACCGTCCCCTACGTGCTGGTCGCCCGCTTCCTCGGCCCCGAGTTCCCCTCCATGTTCGGCGGGCTCCTCGGCATGGTGCTGGTGATGTACACCTCCAGCCGCGGCTTCCTCATGCCCAAGGACACCTTCCAGTTCGGCCCCCGCGCCGACTGGCCCACCCGCTGGATGGGCACCATCGAACCGGCCGAAGCCACCGACGTCTCCACGCACATGAGCACGGTCCGCGCCTGGGCCCCCTACGCCCTGATGGCGGGGCTGCTGGTGGCCACCCGCGTCATCGCCCCGCTGAAGGAATGGCTGACCGGTCTGGCGATCCCCTTCGAGAACATCCTGGGCACCGAGATCACCACCACCGTCCAGCCCTTCTACCTTCCCGGGTTCGTGCTGATCCTCGCCTCGGCCTTCGCCTACCTGCTGCACCGGATGAACTCCCGCGAGATCGCCCAGACCCTCAAGATCTCCGCCGGCCAGCTCGCCGGCACCGCCGCCGCCCTGCTCTTCGCCGTGCCCCTGGTCCGGGTCCTCATCCAGTCCGGCCCGGCCCTCAACGAGTCCGGGCTCTCCAGCATGCCGGTCACCCTCGCCGAGGGCGCCGCCGCGATCTCGGGCAGCTCCTGGCCCGTGATCGCCCCCTGGATCGGCGCGCTGGGTGCCTTCGTGGCCGGGTCCAACACCGTGTCCAACCTGACGTTCTCCCAGTTCCAGTTCTCCACCGGCGCCGCGATCGGTCTGGACCGCCCCGAACTCGTCGTGGCCGCCCAGGCCGTGGGCGGGGCCGGTGGCAACCCGATCGCGATCCACAACATCGTGGCCGCCTCGGCCACCGTGGGCCTGCTCGGGCGTGAAGGTGATCTGCTGCGCAAGACCATCATCGTCACCACCTACTACTGCCTCGCCGGCGGCGCGATCGCCTACCTGTTCATCCACGGGGTGGGCCTGAACCCGGGCACCATCATGCTGGTGGCCCTCATCGCCGGACTGGCCCTTATCGCCGCCCGACTGTGGCGCCAGGACGCCCCCACCAAGAACGAACTCCGGGTTTGAGCCCGGCACATGGGGCCGGGCTCATGACCGGCCCCACGCCTGCTGCACCCCGGGGGCTGCACCCGACTGATCCGGTCGGGTGCAGCCCCCGGGGTCTCTCTAGAATGGTTTGGTTCCCCATCTACCCTCCAGGAGCCCCTCGTGCCCGCGCCCACACGCACCTACACCCTCGTCCTCGACTGGCTCGAAGAACGACTGCGCTCGGGCGAGATCTCGGTGGGCGACAGACTGCCCGCAGAGCGCCCCCTGGCCGAAGAGTTCGGGATCTCCCGCGCCTCGGTCCGCGAAGCATTCCGGGTCCTCGACGCCATGGGCCTGGTCCGCTCCTCCACCGGGTCCGGGCCCAACGCCGGGGCGATCGTCATCTCGGACCCCTCGGCCGCCCTCGGCTGGGCGCTGCGGATGCACGTGGCCAACCGGTCCCTGCGCATCGGCGATCTGGTGCAGACCCGGCTGCTGCTCGAAACCCAGTCCGCCCACGAAGCCGCCACCGCCCCGGACACCCCCGAGCGCACCGCGATACTTGACCAGGCCACCGAACTGGTGGCCGCCATGGACGACCCGGACCTGCCGGACGAGCGCTTCCACGCCCACGACGCGCAGTTCCACATCCTGCTCGCCTCCCTGGCCGGCAACGTGGTGGTCGAGACCATCATGGCCTCGCTGCGCCAGGCCACCATCGGCTACGTCCAGGAGACCGTCGCCGGCCTGGCGGACTGGCCGCAGGTACGCCACACCCTCCAGGAACAGCACAAGAACATCCTGGAGGCCTTCCAGCAGCGCCGAGGCGCAGACGCCGCCGAAGCCCTGCGCCACCACATCATCTGGTTCTTCGAACTCAGCGATCACCGCTAAAGAGCGGCCCCCAGACTCCCGCACCACCCAGGACTCTTGACCGCCGCCCACCGAACGGTGCCACCAGCACGGGACCGCCCGAACGAGCCATCCCAGACCCACCCTGCCCGACTGCTGACGGACACCTCCAAAACCTCCGGCTCCAGCCGGCCGCGACCGGCCTCCGCCGTGGGGGACCCATACGCGTTCCAGGCCGAGAACACCCCGCGTCGACACCGCACCACTGAGCGCACCAGATCGGGACGACCACCCGGCATGTGCTCACCGCGTCCCGGCTGACCACCCCGAGGCCGCACCCCAGCCCATAGGCGCCGACGAAAGGCACCGCTACCATAACCAGCCCCGACCCCGTCCCCGGCCCAGTCCCAGTCCTCGTGGAGGACTGCACCGTGCTGCAGGCAGGTGATCGCATCGACGTCCACCTTGTCGGTGACCTCTACTACCGCGGACTCGTCGAGGAGACCATGCCACTCCTCCACGTGGTGTGGGCCCGAGAACTGGGAACCGGCGAACGGAGAATGTTCTCCACCGACGAGAACCGCATCTTCCAGCACCCACCCCCAGCCACCCCAGAAAAGCACTGACGAAGACCTTTTCTGAAGGCACGCTCCACCGTTGAGACGGAAATCCGTGGAGCACATGGATGCCAGACGCCCAACGGCCGACATGGAGGACCGGCCGCTAACCGGGCCATATGTAAAGCCCTTTGCGGTCGTGTTGGGACTGTCCGATAAACGGTGTGTGGGGTCCGGCTGTTTTCATCAGTGAGTGGTTCTCTCGAACCGTCCGGCGAAGGTGATCGCGAACGCGTTCAGCGCCGGCTTCCACCTCATCACCCAGCGTGCTCTACCTCCGCCGGTCGGATCAAGAGATCTGGTGACGAGGTAGAGGCATTTCAGCGCTGCAGCCTCGTTCGGGAAGTGCCCGCGTGCCCGCACCGCCCTGCGGTAGCGGGCGTTGATCGACTCGATCGCGTTCGTCGTGCAGATCACCCGGCGGATCTCGACGTCGTACTCCAGGAACGGCACGAACTCCGCCCAGGAGGACTCCCACAGCTGCACGATCGCCGGATACCGCTGGCCCCACTCGGCCGTGAACTCGGTGAACCGGTCCTTTGCCGCTTGTTCTGAAGGCGCGGTGTAGACCGGTTTGAGCGCCTTGACGATCCCGTCACGGTGCTGGCGGCCGGCGTAGCGGAAGGAGTTGCGGATCAGGTGCACGATGCACTGCTGAACCACCGTCTGCGTCCAGGTGGTGTTGATCGCCTCCGGCAGGCCCTTGAGCCCGTCGCAGACGGCGATGAGCACGTCCTCGACGCCCCGGTTCTTCAGCTCGGAGAAGACCTGCAGCCAGAACCGGGCGCCCTCGGCGCCGTCACCGGCCCAGATCCCGAGGATGTCGCGTTCTCCGTGCACGGTCACGCTCATGACGACGTAGAACGGCGTGTTGCGCACCTGCCCGTCGCGGACCTTCACCACGATCGCATCGACGAAGAGCACCGGGTAGAGCGGGTCCAGCGGACGCGAAGACCACTCGGCCAGCTCACCGGCGACCTTCTCGGTGATCCGGCTGATGGTGTCCTTGGAGACGGTCGCCCCGTAGACCTCCTCGAAGTGCGCCGCGATCTCACCGGTCGTCAGCCCGCGGGCCGACAGCGAGAGGACGATCTGGTCGATCCCATCCAGACGCCGCTTGCGCTTGGGCACGATCACCGGCTCGAAGGACCCGTCCCGGTCCCGGGGCACCTCGATCTCGACCGGGCCGATCTCGGTCAGCACGGTCTTCGACCTCGTGCCGTTGCGCATGTTGGCCGCGATCGGCGTCTGCCCGTGGTCGTGACCGAGGTGTTCGGTCAGTTCGGCTTCCAGGGCGGTTTCCAGCACGTTCTTCGTCAGCTGGTTCAGCAGCCCGCCCGGGCCGACCAGGCTCACGCCCTGCTCCTTCGCCTGGGCAAGCAGCCGCTCGGCGAGGTCCTTCTGATCGATGATCTCTCCGGTCACAGGGTCGATCATCGTGCCTGTCATCTCGGTCGTGGACTCTGACACGGCCGTCTCCTTTCGGATCAGGCCGGACCCTCACACACCGTTGTTCTTACAGTCCCGGGACTGATGCACCGATAGGTGACACCTGATCTGTGGCGCTGAGAGGCGTCGATGGAAGGATGTACACCATGCCCAAGCCCTATCCCAAGGAGTTCCGCGACGACGTCGTGAACG
>NZ_JARAMH010000039.1:0-11491 GCF_029524215.1 Kocuria oceani
GTAGAGCCCCACCACGTCGACGACCTTGGCCACGAGTTCCGGGTCGGTGGAGAACTTGAAGGTGCCCTCCCGCCACGGGGCGACCCCGTACTCCCGCCAGGCCTTCGCCACGGTGCTGTGGTCGATCCCCAGCCGGGCGGCCAACAGCCGCGAGGACCAGTGGGTGACGCCGAGCTTCTTCGGCGGTGGCCGCAGCGTGGCGGCCACGATCGACCGGTGATCGATCCGCCGCGGACGGCCCGACCGGTCGTGGTCGGCCAGAGCCTCGATCCCGGAGGCGTCGTAGCGGGCCCGCCAGGCGATGACCGTGGTGCGGGTGGCCCCGACCTTCTCGGCGATCTCGGTGTTGGAGATCCCGTCGGCGGCCAACAACACGATCCGCGCCCGCTGCGCCAGCCCCGCCCGGACAGAGCTCGAATGCACCAATCGGCTCAACTTCTCCCGGTCACCTTCCCGCAAGAGCAACGGGGCCGCAGGATGATTTGCCATAACCCATGATCCCACCCCGTCAAGCGTTCAAGCAGTTCGCAGACGGGCCACTAGGAGCTGGTCGCGCTCCTTTGGCCTGGCGGTACAGGACCGGTTGTGCGGTCACCCCGTTGGCCATTGAGTTGTCGCCGACGTACCGGCGGAAACTGGGGCGCAGTAGCAGGTGCGGCAAGAAGGCACGCCAGTTCGGCCACCGCGCATGGTTGATGAACGCGTAGTCCTTGGCGGTGTCATCGATGGGCTGTAGCAGGGTCGAGTTATCGAGCTTCGTCCTTGCGGCGAACCAGCGCGCTGAGTGTTCCCAGATTGGGAGCGCGTGCTCGGTGTTGTCGAAGAAGTTGAATAGGAAGACACCATCGCCGGTATGCGGCACGTCGCCGATGCGGCGAAGGTTTCTGGCGACGATGTCGAGCGTGTGCCGTGAGCCAGTACGCACTAGGTCGACAACCTTAATCCATGAGGCCTCCACGTGTAGCAGGGCAGCGGCTTCGGGGGTGCGGGTACGGACGAGTACAACAAGGTCGAAGCGTCGCCGGGAAGCCGAGGGAGTGTCCTGAGGCGTGCGGGAGAATGGCGCGCCCTGCCCGGGCACGAAGAATGCAGCATCGAACACCGCGACCTCCAGGACCGTGGGCTCGGCCTCGATTTTTCTGACCAGGCCGTGCGCCTGGCGCAACAACGCTCGCTTACGGGCGCTGTTGGGCAGCATCGGTGGGCGGTGATCGACCTCCGCGGCCAAGAGCAGGTAGCCCTCCACGCTGGGTTCGATGAACTCGACAGGTGAGATCGACGGATCGTCGTAGACCAGTTGCACGATGTTCTCCTCATACGGCGTCAGTGTGCACGGCGTGACGCTTTCAATGATTGTGTGTTCCGCCTGCACGCTCGACGGTCTATCTCAGGAGCGGGTAGAACCGGCGGGTGAAGGTTCACTGTTGAGTCCGAAAAGGACGGCATTGGCCCGCCAACCTGCAGCTCGAGCACTTGCCGCATTGACTCACCGTCGCGCCATGGCGTTCATAGGTCGCCACCGTCGCAGCTTCGTGATCATGACCTCACCGAGAAGCGGATTGCGCTTGGAGATAGCATGGTGTGCGCCCGCCGCGATCTTGGTGCCTTCCACCGATCTACACGCGGTGAATGCAGTGCTCTGCGACTGACAGCATCTTGCGTTCCCCCGTCCTAAGCTCTCGAATCCAGACCACGTTGAGGCTGGGCATGGATTCCTCCACGTGCCCGCAGTAGGGCGGGTATCCAGGACTGTGGACTTCCACGGTCTCGCCCTTGCGCAACGGGAAAGGGGCGACAATTTCTTGTGTGCCGTCGTCCATGGGGTGCCATGCCTTTCTCTGCTGATAGTTCGCGTTCGGGGATCGGGCCACATCCGCGGGGTAGGGCATCGAAAAGGATTGCAAACTCATGGCGGCGGTGAGGCAAACGGTCTTCAACTCGGCGGCGATCTTCTGGAAGATCGCCCTATCCAGGATGAATACGGCCTCGTGGCCGGCACTGAGGCGCACCTTGGTCCCGACTGTGCCCCGCACGCGGTCGGTCGCGGCGAAGTGATCCTCGCCGATGATCCTCGGTGGTGAGGTCCGGGCCTTGGGCGGGGTGTTGCTATGCTTCCATTTCCTAGACGGATTTTCGGTGGCAGGAGCGCACAGGTGAGGTGCCCTGCTCATGGGTTCGCCGATGTAGTCCCGTTGGCGCTGTTAGCTTGCTCAGCCACCTAGCCACCTAGCCACCTAGCCAGCGTTGTTCCCGTGGTCCTTATGCTTCTGGTGACCGCGGGTCCCTGTGTGAATCTCTTTCAACCTGAGACGGTGATCGTCTGGCCGGTCCTGTTCTGATCGTCGACTACGTCGAGCAGGGCGTGGGCCAGATCGGAATAGGTCAAGGGCTTGATACTCCGGGTGACACCGTCGGTGTTGTACCGATAAGTTCCTGCGGCGGGTTTGTCCACTAGCCAGGGTGGGCGGATGACGGTCCAGTCCGCAGTGCTGCCAGCCAGCGTTGCTTCCATGCGGCGCATGTCGGTGTAGCTGGCGCCGTAGAGCTGATGCAACAACGGGAACAGGATCAGTCGCTGCCCCCAGGAGGCTTGTGTTCCGCGGGCGAGGGTGCCTGAGGAGATGGTGACCACCCGCTGGATTCCGGCCTGCTTCATGGCCTCGAGGAGGTTTTTCGTCCCCTCGGAGTACACCCGGGTAGGGGCACGCTGGGTGCCGATACCCACAGCGGAGATCACGGCCTCGACTCCCTCAACCAACGGTCCCAAGGTCGCCGGTTCCAAGACGTTTCCGGGAACGACGGTGAGCTTCTCGTCCCGCACGGTGATCGCCTCCGGTCGGCGGGCCAGGGCCCGAACCTCGTGGCCGCGCTCGAGGGCCTGAGACACCACGTGTGAGCCGGTGTTGCCGGTGGCACCGGCGACGGCGATCCTCATCGCGTTTTCCCCGAGGCTGTTGCCGGGGCCGCAGGTGCGTTCTCAGCAGTCGAGGGAGCGACGCGGGTGGACAGAGGCGTTTCCTTGATGAAGATCGCCAGAATCAGACCGGCCAGTGCGATAGGTACCCCGAGGAGGAAGACCGGGGGGAGGGCTTGGGCGAAGCCGTTGACGATGGCTTCCTGGGCCTGGGGTGGCAGGGAGGCGAGCAATTCAGGGGTGAGGGAGCTGATGCCGGCCTCACCCGCGGGCAGGGGGAGGCCGGGCGGCAGCGAGGCCATCTGGTCATCCAGGCGAGCCACGAAGAGGGAGCCGAACATCGAGATCCCGAAGGAGGCTCCGATCTGCCGGAAGTAGTTGGTCGCGGAGGTGGCCGCGCCCATGTCGCGGCGGGCAACACTGTTCTGGACGATGACCAGCAGGTTCTGCATCAGGCATCCCACGCCGAGACCGACGACGAACATCGCGGCCGCGGTGAACAAGTATGCGGAGTCAGCGCTGATCCTCGACAGCATCACTAGCCCGACCGCCAGGATGACCGGTCCGGTCACGATGTAACCCTTGTACCGGCCAGTGCGCGAGATCAGCTGTCCGGTGCCGATGGTGGCCACCAGCATGCCCGCGGTCATCGGGATCATCATCAACCCGGAGGCGGTGGCGGAGGCGCCGTTGACCATCTGCAGGAAGGTGGGCAGATAGGAGATTGTCGCGAACATGGCAATGCCGACCGTGATGCCAATCAGCGTGGGCAGGGTGAAATTGCGCTCACGGAACAAGGCCAGTGGCAGCACCGGCTCGGTGGCCCGTCGCTCCACCGCGATGAACGCGGCTACGACAACCACGGTGAGGCCGGCCAGCCCGAGGATGGTCGGGCTGTCCCAGGCGTAGGTGTTCCCGCCCCAGCTGGTGATCAGGATGAGCGTGGTGCTCGCTACGGCCAACAGCAGCGTACCCGCGTAGTCGAGGCGAGGACGCACTCTGGCGGGCTTGGGCAGGTGCAGGGTAGGGATGATCACCGCCAGGGCCACTGCTCCGAGCGGGATGTTGATGTAGAACACCCACCGCCAGTCCCACACGTCGGTGATGAAACCGCCCAGCAACGGGCCGCTGACGGAGGCCAGGCCGAAGGACGCCCCGATCAGGCCCATGTACTTGCCCCGCTCCCGGGGAGAGACCAGTTCGGCGATGATGGCCTGAGCCCCGATCATCAGCCCGCCGCCGCCGATGCCCTGGATCGCGCGGAAAATGATCAGTTGGGTCATGTCCTGGGCGAGGCCGGACAGGACTGAGCCGAGGAGGAAGACGATGATGGCAAAGATGAAGATGCTTTTGCGCCCGAACAGGTCCCCTAGCTTGCCGTAGATCGGCAGGCCGATGGTGGCGGCGAGCATGTAGGCGGTGATCACCCAGGACAGGTGTTCGAGACCATTGAGCTCCCCCACGATCGTGGGCAAGGCGGTGGCCACAATCGTCTGGTCCAACGCGGCCAGCAGGACAGCCAGCAGAAGGCCCACGAAGACGAAAGTGAACTGCCGGCGGGTCAGCGCAGCCGTGGGACCACCCGTCGGGGTCTTGAGTGTGTCGGTGGTCATGGACTCGCTTCCGCGTTGTGAGGCACCAGCCTGCCGTGGAAAATAATGGGCTCCGATTAACGGTACGGCCTAGTACCGTTAATGGCAATGCGCGCCGATTCCGCTCACTGTTGCGCTGACCCCGAGCTTGACGCGGAGCAGGGTGATACCTGCAGCAACGGCAGCACGATGTCGTCCAAGACGTGATGGAGGAAGGCGGCATCGATGGGTCGGCGAAGCACCACCAGTTGCTGGAAGGCCATCGCCGGCAAGATTCCACCCACGCGCGTGGCGTCGACATGCGGCGGAATCTCTCCCCGTGCCACCGCTCGATCAACGATCTTCGTCAGGGCGTGTGCCCTCGGTTGAGCAATTTGGGATACATAAACTTTGTGTAGCTGGTCGTCGTCGGCGATAGCCGTGAGGAGCCGAACAAACAATTGGTCTCGCCGCTGGTCGGGATCGAACCACACCCTGGCCAACGAGGCCAGGTCGGTGCGCAGGACACCGGTGTTAGGCAACTCGTCGTTCCATTCAAAGGCAACCAAGGCGGCAGCGACCAGTTCGGCCTTTGATGACCATCGGCGATACAAGGTGGACTTACTGGCCCTAGCCCGGGTGGCCACCGCGTCCATTGACAGGTGTTCGTAGCCGACCTCCACCAGCAGATCCTGCGCCGCATGTAGCAGCTCTTCTCCGCGACCGGCATCGCGAGGGCGGCCTCGGGGTGTGGCGGTATGGGTGGCTAAGCGTGGTCGTGCCATGGGATCCCTTTCCGATAGGTGTCCCACGATATGAGGAAAGCTTCGACTCGACGACAGTCGGTGAGGACCACTCTTGCGATGTCGGCCCCTATGGTGTCCCGAAGGCCTCCGAAACTCACCCAGTTCACCGACGTGGCAGTTCCTGTCTGTCGCCACCGATTACTGGTTCTGGTGGCCCTCAAGCGCAACTCGTTCGCCGAATGGTCGATCGAGCGCGGCTACAACGCCGACTTCTCGTTGACCACCACACGTGCTGGCGCGCACTGAGCATTACGAAGACCACCCCCTGTCGCGTTCTCTGCCCGGGTGGCATCGGCGTCACCGGGCGCCGAGACGGGTGGCGGTGGGCCATCCGGTACGTGCGCCCGGTGCGCAGGCAGGACCGCTGTCCCCGGGCCAGCGGTGAGAGCTGGTGGCGGTAGACGGCCCGGTAGATCGTCTCGTGTGCGACATGGCGTTCCCGCTGGTCTGAGAAGACGGTCGGTAGGGCCCGGGCGATCTGGGAGGGGCTCCAGTACTCGGCCAGCCGCGCAGCGACCCACGAGCCCAGTTGTGGGTCGGCCTCGATCTTGAGCCGATGGTGGCGTTGCCGGCCCAGCTGTTCGGCGGTGAAGGGTCGGTAGGCGGTGAGCCCGCCGCGGTTGCGGTGCACCTCGCGGGAGCTCGTCGAGGGGGCCCGGCCCAGCAGCGCAGCGATCGTGCGGAGACTGGCGCCCGCCCGGAACACTTCGGCGATGACCAGTCGCTCCTCCTGCTGCAAGAGGAACGGGGCGGAGCCCGGCTGTAGGGAAGGTGTCAGTGCCTGGAAGACGACCACGGTTCCGTCGGGGCGGGCCACCCGGTAGCCGTTCTTCCAGTTGTCCGCCGAGCTGCGGCTGACCCCAAGTTCACGGGCCGCGGCGGCCACGGCCCAGCCCTGCCCGATCATTTCCAGGAACTGCTCGCGTTTGGCCGACATCGGACGCCGCCCAACGCGACGGTCATGGCCTCTCAGTGGTGCTGTCATGGCCTAGCTTTCGGTCAGGTGTTGCGACCATGACGAGAAACTACCCGTGGACTAGTCCTGCCATGGGCGCAACGTCAGATGGCCCGCCACCCATAGCACCGCGTCCGGCCCTCGGGAGGGCACAGAGCCCCCGGGCGGCACAGAGCCCCCGGACCGCGTGGTCCGGGGGCTCTGCTCGCGGGGTCGGGCGCGCGCGGCGCCCGACGGTGCGGACCGGGGATCAGATGATGGACCGGCCCCCGGTGCGCGCCTTCTCGAAGCGCTCCTGGACGTCCGCCCAGTTCACGATGTTCCAGAAGGCCTTGACGTAGTCCGCCTTGACGTTCTGGTAGTCGAGGTAGAACGCGTGCTCCCACATGTCCAGCTGGAGCAGCGGGATCGTGGCGACGGGCACGCCGTTCTGCTGGTCGTACATCTGCTCGATGACCAGGTTGCCGCCGACGGGCTCGAGGGCGAGGATCGCCCAGCCGGAGCCCTGGATCGTGGTGGCCGCGGCGGTGAAGTGGTCGCGGAAGGCGTCGAAGGACCCGAAGTGGTCGTCGATCGCCGCGGCGAGCTCACCGGTCGGCTTGTCGCCGCCCTCGGGGGAGAGGTTCTGCCAGAACACCGAGTGGTTCACGTGGCCACCGAGGTTGAACTGCAGGTCCTTGGACAGCTTGGCCGCGGCGGCGCCGTCACCGTTCGCGCGGGCCTCCGCCATCTTCTCCAGGGCGGTGTTGGCACCGGCCACATAGGTGGCGTGGTGCTT
Organism: Kocuria oceani; assembly: GCF_029524215.1. NCBI lineage: Bacteria > Bacillati > Actinomycetota > Actinomycetes > Micrococcales > Micrococcaceae > Kocuria > Kocuria oceani. The sequence continues at coordinate 7,025 of NZ_JARAMH010000039.1, forward strand.
GTCGTGGTGCAGCTCCATGATCTTCGCGGAGATGTGGGGCTCGAGCGCCGCGTAGTCGTAGGGGAGATCGGGAAGGGTGTACTTCTCGGCCATGGGTGTTCCTCTCAGGTTCGTCGTGCAGGAGTTACGTTGGCGTGTTGGATAGGCAGAGGCAGCCCCCTGTCCTTGTGGGGAGGGTTCCTAAGGGATACGGGAGTGCTGTCCGAGTCGGTGGAAGGTCCGGTCGTGGTACACCAGGGGGTCCCCTGCGGAGGCGGCTGAGCGGATGTCGAGCACCGTGGCAATGAGTACCTGAGAGGCGCCGACCGCCACGCGGTCGGTCACAGCGCAGCGCAACGCCCAAACTGTGTTGAGCAGCAACGGTTCGCCCGTGGGCAGGATCACCCAGTCCGTCTCCTCGGTGAATCGGTCGGCGCCTGGGGTGGCGAAAGCGTGAACCACATCGATCTGTTCAGAATCCATGAGGTGGACGACGACCGTGTCGGCTGCCGCCAGTACCGGGGCGGTGGTCGCACCCGAGAGGGAGAACATCAAAGCCGGTGGGTCCGCAGATACGGACGAAACTGACGAGGCCGTCAGGCCCACGGGGCCGTCCGCACCGGTGGCGGTAATGACGGCCAATCCGGCCGGGTGGTCGCGGAACGCCTCCCGGAAAAGGGTGGTGTCGGGGGTGGTCGCCGTCGGATGGAGGGAAGGAAAGGTCATGCTGGCTCTTTCGTCGCGCGTTCTCGACGTCCTCGGGAACACACACGACGCTAGAACCTCAACCACGGGTGAGGTCAAACCCCCTGTGAAAATCTGTCTCTCACGGCTCAGGAATCCAGGGCCGGAGCGCCTGCGGTGGTGGAACCCAGGCGATCGTCGGGGTTCACGAAACTGCACGCGGACAAAGAAAGGCATCCGCAGCCGATGCACCCGTCAAGGCGGTCCCGTAGATGCTCCAACTGGGCGATGCGTGCATCGATCTCTTGCCGCCAGGTCCCCGAAAGCCTCTGCCAGTCGAACTGATTTGGCACGCCATGGTCGGGCAACTCCTCGAAGGCGGTTGCCACTGTGGCCAGCGGAATGCCGGCGCGCCGGGCGGCTTGGATCACAGCCACCCGGCGAAGTACCGAACGAGGGTACCGCCGTTGATTGCCCGGGGTCCGCCAGCCGTGAATCAACCCTTTCCGCTCGTAAAAGTGCAGTGCGGACACCGACGTCCCGCTTCGCGATGCCACTTGCCCCACACTGAGCTCTGAGGTGTTCTCCATCGAGATGGCCTGCCGTCTCTTGTTCGGATTTTATGGCCCCCCCCGGCCAGCTGGATCCTGTGACGCTACACCCATCAGGTGCAGGACCCCCGAGGCCAGGCTTGGCTGGTGGAGAACCTCGGGTCTGGGTCCCAGCACTGCGATCTCGGCGTCGCGGCTGAACATCGTGAAAGTCTGGTTCGGGATCAACGGGACATCGTGAAAGTCTGGTTCGGGATCATCGGGTACCAGGCCCTGCGCCGGTCCGACGTCGCCTCGGTGTTCAAGCTCAACCTGCGGATCCGGGCCTTCGTCACCGGCTGGAACGACCGCTGCCACCCAATTGGGTGGACCGAGACCAACGCCGAGGTCCTCAAGACGGCCAATCGCTCGACGACTTCAAAAACAAGCCACTAGTGCCGTAACTGGGAACGTTTGCCGTGTAGGCGCAGACTGGGGTTGTCTTCTTGTCTTCCCCGGAGGCTGCGATGTCCGAGCGTGTGCGTGTCCGAGAGATCTCCGATGAGGAGGGCAACCGGTTGCTGAGGCTGGTGCGCCGTAGCGGCGGCTCGGTGGTGACCTGGCGGCGGGCGCAGATGGTGCTGCTCTCGGCCCAGGGCATGGACGCGGTGAAGATCGCCGAGGTGGCCTTCACCAGCCCAGACCGGGTGCGGGAGGTGATCCACAACTTCAACACCGACGGGTTCGATGCCCTGTACCCGAAGTACGCCGGTGGCCGCCCGCCGAAGTTCACCGCCGCCGACCGGGCGCAGATCCGGGAGATCGCCCTGTCCCGCCCGGCCGATCACGGGCTGCCGTTCTCCACCTGGAGCCTATCTAAGCTGGCCGAGTTCCTGGTGGCCGAGGGGGTGGTCGAGGACATCTCCCACGAAGGGCTGCGCACGCTGCTGCACCAGGCGGGCGTGTCCTTTCAAGCGGTGAAGACCTTCAAGACCTCCACGGACCCCGACTACGAGGCGAAGAAGCACCGGGTGCTGCACCTCTACGATCTCGCCGACGGGCGCGAGGCCGCAGGTGAGCACAGCGGCAACGGGCTGGTGGACCCGGAGGTGGTGATCTGCCTGGACGAGTTCGGGCCCTTGAACCTTCAACCCCACCCGGGCAGGCAGTGGGCCCCGCGAGCCGTGGGCGCCGGCGACCAGGACCATCCGCGCCGCCGGCGACGCCGCGCGACCTACACCCGCCCGCATGGGGTGCGTCACCTGCTGGCGGCCTTCGACCTGTCGAAGAACAAGATGTACGCCCACGTGAAGGTGCGCAAGACGCGCACCCAGTTCCTGGCGTTCTGCCGCTACCTGCGATCGCTGTACCCGATGCGCCAGCGGATCGCGATCGTGTGCGACAACTTCTCACCGCACCTGTCCACGAAGACCGATCAGCGGGTCGGTGACTGGGCGGCGGCGAACAATGTCGAGCTGGCCTACACCCCGTTCTACGCCTCCTGGCTGAACCGGATCGAAGCCCAGTTCACCGCGCTGCGCTACTTCGCCCTCGACGGCACCGACCATCCCAGCCACCGCGAGCAGGCCTCGATGATCCGCCGCTACATCGCATGGCGCAACCGCCACGCCCACGACCACCGCTTGGTCGAGGTCCTCGACAAGGCCGCCACCATCCACATCGCAAAAGCTGCCTGACACGGCACTAGGTCCATCATGGCAACTTCGCCCCCCACTCGATGCCCCACTGACCCGCTTCAACTTTGTTCTGTCATCGCTTGCGGCTAAACCCAACTGAGTTCTGGAATGTCGCTGCTCATGAGGGTAGTGGTCTCCACCTTCCCTGCTAGATTTTGGTCATGCCTGCGCCAAACGACTCAGACTTACATCATCGGCGGATCGATTCGTGAATGAAATGCGGCGGCCCATCAAGTGGCGACAGGCTGTGGTGACCTTCGTCTGCGTGTACCCAACTAGCTTGGTGCTGTCGGTGGTGGTGCCGCGAATAACCACCGATTGGCCGCAACCATTGAGCGTCGCGCTCACCTCGGTGTTGCTCGTAGCGGCCCTGACTTGGGTTCTCATCCCTGTCGCTGGGAGGCTCGTGGGAGGATGGCTCAACGGACATCGACGCTCGTGACGGGAAAGCAAGTCGTCCCCGCCCAATTCGAGGGACGGTCCGGTAAACGGTGGGTATGGCCCGCCATTTTCCTCAGCGAGTAGTCATCCCGAACGGTCCGGCAAAGGCCATCGCCGACACGTTCAACGCCGGCTTCACCCGATCGCCCATCCTGCTCTGCCGCCCCGGTGGGGTCAAGGGACCGAGTGACCAGATTCAGGGACCTTAAGGCGCGACCTGCTCGATCGGGAAGTGCCCGCGCGCCCACCGATAGCGGGCGTTGATCGACTCGATCGCGTTCCTCATGCAGATCACCGAAGCGGATCTCCACGTCATACTTCAGGAAGGGCACGGATTGAACCCCAGGAGCTTTCTCTCAACAGTACGATCGCCGGATACCGCCTGGCCCCACTGCTTCACGAACTCGGTGAACCGGTCCTTCGCCGCGGCCTCGATCGGGGCGGTATAAACCGGCTTGAGCACCTTGACGATCCCGTCGCGGTGCTGACGGCCGGCGTAGCAGAAGCTGTTGCGGGTCAGACGCACGATGCACTGTCGCACGAGGCGTGCGTTCCCAGGTGGTCGTGATTGCCTCCGCCAGGCCCTGGAGCCCATCGCGGACGACCGATGAGCACGCCCTCGTCCGCCGTTACCGGCCCAGATTCCCAGGCTTCCCGCTCTCCGATCGTCGTGACGCCCATGACGACGTGAAGCTTGGGTGTTGTGCAACTGCCCGTCGCGGACTTTCACGAAAATCGCGTCGACGAAGACCACGAAATTAATCGGGTCCAGCGGGCGGAAGGACCACTCGGTTAGCTCGCCGGCTACGTTCTGACGTGATCTTCGGGATGGCGTCCTTGGAGACCTTGGCCCCGTATACGTCCTCAAAGTGCCCTGCGAACGCCCCGATGGTCAGTCCCCAGGCGGAAAGCGAGAACACGATCTGGTCGATATCGTCCATGAGCCGCTTGGCCTTGGTCATAATTGCCGGACCGAAGCCCCCACCCAATCCCGGGGCGCTTCGATCTCGACCGGACCGATCTAGTGGCTCGTCTTTGAAGTGGTTGGTCGGTTGGCTTTCTCGAGGATCTGGGTGCTGGTCTTTGTCCAGACGAAGGGGTGGCAGCGGTCGTTCCACCCGGTGACGAAGGCCCGG